>DUVM01000035.1 GCA_012841045.1 Tissierellia bacterium
GGTGACAAACGAAGGCGTCATTGATACAGAGCTTGCCGATCATGCGCTCGACCGATTGGAAATCGACGCGCTTGGATTGGATCAAATCGATATCAAACTCTTACGCATCATGGCAGAGGTGTTTGATGGGGGTCCTGTAGGAATCGAGACGCTCGCCGCCTCGTCCGGAGAAGAGAGGGGCACCATAGAGGATGTCTATGAACCGTATCTTCTGCAAATTGGTTTTTTAAAACGCACAGCGCGAGGAAGAGTTCTCCTCTCAAAAGCCTATACGCATCTCGGGCTGCCGCCTCGCCTAGAGCAAGATATGTTTATATTTGACGAGGAGGAAGATGAAGACATCGGACTTTGATTATCACCTCCCGCCTTCTGCCATCGCACAGCATCCTCTCCCAAATCGAGAAGAAAGTCGACTACTCGTCTTGGGAAAGCACACCGGGCGTATTCAGCACCGCATGTTTTCTGAGATCATCGACTATCTAGGAGAGGGCGATGTCCTCGTTCGAAACGACACCAAAGTCTTTCCGGCCCGTGTGCATGCCAAAAAGACTACCGGCGCCACTGTGGAGTTTTTATTGATTGAACAACTCCCCAGCGGCCATTGGGCTTGCATGGTCAAGCCCGGTCGGCGGGCACGCCCCGGAGATGTCTTCTATGCAGGCGAGATCACGCTGAGAATCGTCGATCTATTACAAGAAGGCTATCGAGAAGTGAGGATTGACTCTTCTGTGCCTCTTTCTGAGGCGCTAGAGAGGATCGGCGAGATTCCTCTGCCGCCTTACATCCATGAGCCCCTTCGAGAGGCCTCCCGCTATCAGACGGTGTTTGCCCACTCGACAGGCTCAGTCGCTGCACCGACCGCCGGATTACATTTCACTGAAGAACTGCTGAGAAAGGTAGAAGAAAAAGGGTGTAAGATTGCCACGCTCACCCTTCATGTCGGCCCGGGGACGTTTCGTCCAGTCAAGACAGATATCGTGCAAAACCACGTGATGCATGCCGAAGCGTTCGAAATCACCCCTGCCTGCGCACAGACTCTACAAGGGGCAAAAAGAGTCGTCGCACTCGGCACAACGAGTCTTCGTGCGCTCGGAGCGGCAGCGAATTCTTCCGGGAATGTTCTCCCTTTAAAAGGGAAAACGGATATCTTTATTTATCCCGGTTACTCTTTCAACGTCGTCGACGCTCTGATCACCAATTTTCATCTCCCAAAATCCACTCTTCTGATGCTTGTCAGCGCCTTTAGCCGACGCGAGTGGATCCTACATGCCTATGAAGAAGCCCTGAACGAGGGATATCGCTTTTTCAGTTTTGGTGATGCGATGTTTATCACAGATCAACTATAGGAGAGTTATGTTTTCTTTTACACTGCTTCATAAGGACAAATCATCCAAGGCAAGAAGAGGGCGATTCACTACCCTTCACGGTGTCATTGAGACACCTGTCTTTATGCCGGTAGGGACGCAGGCAACCGTCAAAAGTCTGACCCCGGAAGATCTCAAAAGTATCGGGACGGAGATCCTGTTATGTAATACCTATCATCTGCATTTGAATCCTTCGAGTGAGCTGATCCAAAAAGCCGGAGGTCTCCACTCTTTTATGCATTGGGACCGCCCTATTTTAACGGATTCCGGCGGTTTTCAGGTATTTAGCCTGGCGTCGTCAAGAAAAATCACAGAAAAGGGTGTGCGATTTCGCTCCCACATTGACGGAGCGGAAATTTTTATGAGCCCGGAGGACTCCATGGCGATTCAGCATCGTCTTGGAAGCGATATCATCATGGCTTTCGATGAATGTCCCCCTCTGCCTTCTACCTACGAATATATGAAGCGTTCGGTGGAGAGAACTCACCGGTGGGCACAGCGCTGCAAAGAAGCTCATGGTGCAAAACCGGATCAAGCGCTCTTTGGCATTGTCCAGGGGGGAACGTTTGAAGAGCTCCGAAGAATGAGCGCAAAGGTGCTTGTTGAGATGGATTTTCCCGGATATGGGATCGGCGGGCTCAGCGTGGGCGAGAAGAAAGTAGATATGATACGCACCCTAGACTATCTCCCTGAGTTATTACCGGAAGAAAAGCCAAGATATCTGATGGGCGTGGGAACGGCAAGAGATATCATCGAATCCGTTCTTCGAGGGGTCGACATGTTTGACTGCGTCCTTCCGACACGCCTTGCCCGCCACGGTGTAGCCATGACTAGCTTGGGGGATCTGTCGATCAAAAAGGCAGTGTATACGGAAGACTTTTCTCCTCTTGACCCTGCCTGCTCCTGCTATACATGCACAAATTACACGAGAGCGTATCTTCGCCATCTCTTTCGAAGAAAGGAAATTCTCAGTGCTCACTTGCTGAGCCTTCACAATGTGCA
>DUVM01000036.1 GCA_012841045.1 Tissierellia bacterium
AATATATATAGCTCCGCAAGAATGGTTTTATGTCAAGATGTTTAAGTTTTGTTGATAAATGATATAATTCGCGACACTATTTGTATTATATCTTACGAGGCTGTTTTGATTCAATCCACAATACATTCAAACCTTTAAGCTGAATTAATACAAAGTGTAGCAAAGCTCACATGGGCATTCTTTGGATTAGTCATCTATCGACCATTTGAGACAATACTGTAACTCTTTTGCGAGGCAAGAGCCAACATGACATCAATCTCACTCTCCCTTGCAAAACTAACCCGCTATATATCACTTAGGTATTAGGTCGTTCGATTCGTCAGCCCTTAAACTACAATCTTGATTATTAGATGAAGACATAAAAAGCGAGCCTAAAGGCACAAAGTCTCCTAGGCTCACGTCCAGTTATTGTATCTTATGTGTAGATGTCCATCCCCTAATGAAATAATAGAATCGCCGTCTCCCGCCAAGCACCAAAAAAGCATATCATTTTAAGAAAACAGCAAATAGTATGTTTACGTGATGATTATGTTACCAGATTAACATTTAGGGTCTATCGTTTCAACTTCTTCTTGCAATGGCACTAATAATCGTATAAATAACGCACACAACAAAATGATGAAAATGTTTTTACAGAGAGTGAGTCAATCGAATGTCGATTTTTCCATGAAATTTCAAAAATAATTAGATTAGAGCTGGTTCAAATATTGATTCAATAACATTCTTTTGATACAATATGTTGTAATGATGTTGCGTGTATATGATTTATTTTCTTAACTAATTTTACAGGGTCAATCATCACCTCCTCCCCCAAGTAAAGGGGTCCCTTATGAAATTGAGTGCTCGTTATCTTGCTAATCAGTTAAATCATTTCTATCAAGTTTCTATGCCAAGAAATGTATCACAGGATCCTTGTCTACTGAGACCTTCTCTTATTCTTCCTGGAGTTCCGCCAGACAACTACGTGGCCTACGTATGTAAAGAAGAGGAACTGAGTCAACTCCCACTATGGGATGCCTCCTTCTCAGAAAGCTTGATGATCGTACTTCAAGACGAAAAAAGCAACATCAGATATCAGTCACCCAACATTGTCACGATACTGGGTATGGATAATCCGATCGATGTTTTTCTGAAAATGCAAGATATCTTTAGAAGAAATCGCAATTGGTATGAAGATATCATCAACAGCTACTTAAAGGACAAATCCATCCAGAAATTGCTTGAGATTTCCGTTCCTGTCTTTAAGAATACATTATTTGTTGTTGGAATGGATTTTACAGTTGTCGCTAGAGCAAATTCTACATCCATTCCTGGTTATGAAAAAATTCAAGGTTCAACAGAAGAAACTGCTCCGGTTGTTCAAAATCTGAAGAACAGCGAGTTATATAGTCAGGTGAGAGAATTAGATGGCGCATTTTTATTCCCTAGACATGTTACAGGGCTTGGGTCTATGGCAGTAAACATAAAAAAGAATGGAAAATCCACTCATCGACTTGTCATGTTAGAAGATGCTCGTCTGATCTCAGAGGATGAAGGCTTTTTAGTCGAGTTTCTTGCCTCATTGATCGAAAATCTTCTCAATAATATGATGGATACCTCTATTTCTCATAATCGCATCCTTTATGATGTTTTATTAGGCACGATTACTGACAGGACAGCTGATCACATCAGTGTCAGTCAGGATTTGAGTGCAGAAGGATGGTTGACGCATCACACTTATCAATGTGTTCTAGTAGAATTGAGTGCGCTCGACCGCCAAAACGAGCTTCACAAACCACTTATGGGCTATATCGCCAATACCTTTGGCGTCAACTGCGCCCTTAGACACTTAGAGAACATTCTCGTCTTCGTCAACTTAACTTTATCGAATATGACAAGCGAGGAGCTGATCTCCGTTGTGCATGCCTTCTCAAAAAACAACAACATTCAAACAGGAATCAGCAGAGCGGTGATGGGTCATATGGAGCTTCGACGTCAGTATATTCAGGCGTTAAACGCTCTGCGAATAGGAAGACATAAAGACCGTACTTCGTTAGTACATCAGTTTGATGATGTCACAATGGACTATATTCTTCAGCAAGCTATGAGAAGTTTGCCGGGAGATATGATCTGTCATAGCAAGCTCTTGCTTTTAGAAGAGAGCGACCTCACAAAAGATACGGAATATTTAGACACGCTTCAACTATATCTCGAAAACCAATGTAACGCATCTCAAACAGCAAGTTCTTTAAATATTCACCGAAGCACCATGCTCTATCGACTGGGAAAAATTCAAGAGATTCTTCAATCAGATCTAAGGGATCCTGAAGAAATTCTCCACTTGATGCTTTCATTTCGTCTTGTCGATTTTACAGGTCGTCGAGAACAATACAAAAGAAAATAGTAGAATCTTCCTTTTCTTGAACATTAAAGAGTTTTTTTGCAAGAACCGACGTTTCTTTCGTCAAAGTGCGGAAATTTATAAAGGATTTTGTAAGATATGCCGATTTACAAGAGAAACGTAAAAAGGATATGATATTGTTGACAGAATATCAGTGTTGATGTAACATTTCCGTCTTTATTTGCTTTTTATAGGATGGAGCGTGATAAACGGTTTTTGTTACAATGCGATTTTCTTCAAAATACACTTTTCATCGCGGTATGCGGATTCATAGAGTTCCTTCGTCTTTATTCCAATATAAAAGAGCGAAGAGAAGAACCTACTCTGAGGCACTATAAGATAACTGTACAAAGCTTAGCTGGCCTTTCTTTATGACCTAGTCGACTTTTTAAACCATGTACCAACGCCTGCCGTTTCCATTAGGACACAATATAAGCAGCGTGGAAATAAAACACAACCGAATTGAAAGGAGATCAGATGGGTTACAAAAGCGATATCGAGATCGCCCAAGAAGTAAAAGGGCTCCATATTAGTGAGGTGGCTTCACAGGCCGGTATTGACGAAAAATACTTGGAACTTTATGGATCAAACAAAGCGAAAATCGATCTTTCACTACTTAAGGACATGGCCGATAAACCGGATGGAAAATTGATCCTCGTAAGCGCCATCACACCCACTCCGGCAGGAGAAGGAAAAACCACTACCACGGTGGGACTCGGTGATGGACTGCGAAAAATCGGCAAGAACGCATTCATTGCGCTGCGTGAACCCTCACTGGGTCCCGTATTTGGCATTAAAGGCGGCGCAGCCGGAGGTGGTTACGCACAAGTGATTCCCATGGAAGACATTAACCTGCACTTCACAGGTGACTTTCACGCCATTGGAGCGGCGAACAATCTCCTTGCGGCACTTCTTGACAATCACATTCAGCAGGGGAACTCCCTTAACATTGATGTCAGACGTATCGTCTGGAAACGCTGCGTCGATATGAACGACAGGCAGCTGAGAAATATTGCGTGTGGCCTTGGCGGCAGAGCAAACGGCGTTCCGAGAGAAGACGGCTTTGACATCACAGTGGCCAGCGAGATCATGGCGGTGCTTTGCTTGAGCAGCAGCATTTCTGATTTAAAGGAAAGACTTGCCCGTATCGTCGTGGCGTATAATTTTGACGATGAACCGGTGCTGGCAAAAGACTTGAAAGCAGAAGGCGCGATGGCGGCTGTTTTAAAGGATGCATTAAAGCCCAACCTAGTCCAGACACTAGAGGGAACTCCCGCTTTTGTCCATGGCGGACCGTTTGCCAACATTGCACATGGCTGCAACAGTATCATGGCCACCCGAACCGGGCTGAAACTCGGTGACTATCTCGTGACAGAGGCCGGTTTTGGGGCTGACCTAGGCGCAGAAAAATTCCTCGATATTAAATGCCGCATGGCAGGATTGAAGCCATCTGCCGTCGTCGTTGTCGCGACGATCCGAGCGCTTAAACATCACGGAGGTGTCGGAAAAGCAGACTTGGGGACCGAAAACCTCAAAGCACTCGAAGAAGGACTTCCGAATCTCCTACAACATGTGGAGAACATCACCACTGTCTTTAAACTTCCTGTGGTTGTTGCGATTAATGCCTTCCCCACGGATACAAAAGCAGAGCTAGATCTCGTGGAAGCAAAATGCAAAGAGCTCGGAGTGCGCGTCGCCTTGTCAGAAGTCTGGGCAAAAGGCGGTGAAGGAGGCGTGGCTCTGGCAGAGGAAGTCGTGCGACTGTGCGAGCAAGATAACGACTTTGACTTTGCTTACGATGCGGAAGAATCGATCATGGGCAAACTCAACGCCATCGCCAAAAGAGTCTATCGTGCAGATGGCGTGCAACTCGTCGGGAATGCAACGAAGCAAATTCTCCGTCTTACCGAGTTAGGATTTGATAAACTTCCCATCTGTATGGCTAAGACACAATACAGTTTCTCTGATGATCCTACACTTCTTAAAGCCCCAAGAGGCTTCACCATCAAAGTGTCGAATCTAAAGGTGTCTGCCGGTGCCGGATTCATTGTCGCATTGACCGGTGAAGTCATGACGATGCCGGGTCTTCCAAAGGTTCCTTCTGCAGAAAAAATCGATGTGGATGAAGCCGGAAAGATCTCCGGACTGTTTTAAGGAGTCGTTGATGAAAATTGTTAATTACAGTTGTGAGAAATTCGTAAAAGCACTCGGTTCCGATGCGCCGGTTCCTGGCGGAGGAGGCTCAAGCGCCCTGATGGGAGCTGTCGGGACAGCCTTGGGAAACATGGTAGGCAGTCTGACGATCGGAAAGAAGAAGTATGCCGATGTGCAAGAAGACATGGTGCGACTCAAAGCGGCAGCCGATTCGCTTCAAGAGGAATTTCTTCATCTGGTAGACAAAGACGCAGAAGTATTTGAGCCGCTGAGCAGGGCATATGGACTTCCAAGGGAGACTCCCGAGCAGCAGAAGCACAAAGCAGAGGTCATGGAAGCCGCTTTAAAAGATGCCTGCAGCGTGCCAATGGCCATTATGGAAAAATGCTGTGAGGCCATCGATCTCGTAGTGGAATTCGCGCAAAAAGGTTCGGCTTTAGCTATCAGCGATGCCGGTTGCGCTGCAGCCTGTTGTCGTGCGGCACTGAGTTCCGCTTCACTCAATGTCTTCATCAATACAAAGTCGATGGCGGATCGTCCTTATGCCGAAGAGATCAACAAAAGAGCACAGGAAATACTTGAAAAATATCTTCCATTATGTGACTCAATCGTTGAGCAAGTCACCGCTCGTTTCTTTTAACAGGCAACATCGGAAGATAACATTCTCCTATTAACAGAGAATAAATATACCACTATGACTATGAAGGGTGGTGACGGTAGATGCGCACTGCCTTGCATGTTTGACATCACCCTTCTGTTCTTACGATCTTACACACGACATAGGAAAGGAGGATTACTAAAAGTTTTTTAGTAAATTGAAATATGGCAAAGATTCTCTCCGGAAAAGAAGTGGTCGAAGCACTAAACGAAAACTTGACCACTCGTGCAAAAGCCCTTGTTGAAAAGGGAGTCACACCTTGCCTTGCCACCGTTCGCGTGGGTGAGCGACCAGATGACGTAGCATATGAGCGCGGCGCCACAAACCGATGCAAGAAGATAGGTATTGAGGTCAAGCATTTTGTCCTACCGGAAAATGCATCTCAAGAGGAATTGCTCGCTACCATCGATGAAGTGAACCAAGATGACTCGATCCACGGTTGTCTGCTATTTCGACCGCTACCCAAACAGTTTAATGATGAGGTCGTTCGAAATGCTCTCCTTCCCAAAAAAGATGTCGACGGCATCACGAACGGGTCCCTTGCTGGTGTGTTTGCGGGAACAGATCAGGGCTATCCCCCGTGCACCCCTGCCGCTTGTATGGAAATCCTAGAGCACTTCGATGTCGATGTCACAGGCAAAAAAGCCGTTGTCATCGGCAGATCTCTTGTCGTCGGAAGGCCCGCAGCTCTTATGTTAACGAGCCGAAACGCCACCGTCACCGTCTGCCATACTAAAACGGTAGATATGCCCGGCATCTGCAGGGAAGCCGATGTTATCGTCGTAGCAGCGGGAAGAGCCAATGTCATCGGAAAAGAGTATTTCTCGCCCGGCCAGACAGTCATTGACGTAGGGATTAACATCGACGAAGACGGGAAATTCTGCGGAGACGTGAACTTTGAAGAAGCAGAACCTATTGTTGCAGCGATCTCCCCTGTCCCGGGAGGTGTCGGCACAGTGACGACATCTGTCCTTGCCAAACATGTGATTAAAGCAGCTGAGCGCGGGAATAAATAGTCAAGGAGATCCAAAACGTATCACTCTAACTGAATAGTCTGAACCCTACAAACTTACTGTACTTAGAAGAAGCAGAGTAGGAGCGGCGCGTCAAGTGTCGGCGGATGGGAAGTTGCCGCCGGACGAAGAAGCAAACAGCTTTGCGATGCCGTCTCCGCATCCACTGCCGCATCTGGAGGAAAACCTCCCTTGCGGCGTCAACTGCAATGGAGGTTTTTTATGTACCCAAAAAACAATTCTGAGATAAAGAAACTATTTACTGTACAGGACCTTGTCCTCATGTCCGCGCTGATTGCCATGGAAATCGTGCTTTCGCGTTTCCTATCCTTTTCTGTGTGGAACATGAAGATTGGCTTCGCATTTGCCCCCGTGGTTGTCGCAGCCATTCTCCTGGGTCCGGTGAAGGCAGCGATCGTAAACGGCATCGCTGATTTTCTAGGAGCGATTTTGTTTCCGATAGGAGCCTACTTCCCGGGCTTTACACTCACAGCAATACTCACAGGCTTTGTCTTTGGGCTTTTCCTCTACGAAAAGCAGACACTTCCGCGAATCATTGGAGCGGTAGGGGTCAATCAGCTGATCCTCAGCCTGCTACTCAATACGCTTTGGATTTCAATTTTGTACAAGACTCCCTATCTGCCTGTGATGATTACACGCCTGACACAGACTGCCATCTTAATTCCGGTGCAGGTCATATTGATTGCCGTCACGCACAAAACCATCGTCAATCTTCAAAGACGACGTCCGCATAAAAAAGCATAGATGAACGTCTCCGAAGGATCTCATACTCTGAAGAGGGCTAAGCCCTCTTCTTCCTTTTTCTCCATGCTATATGCAAATGATAGAAACATTGAATGTACGTTCATGCGGATTTATAATCATCTTTAACACGCAAATATAACTGACAATCTAAGGAGGCCTCCATGCTTCTCAACCGCACCATAAAACGTATCCTGCTGTGGATCAGTCTCGGACTGATTCTCTTCTTTCTGCTGATAGCCTTTAATCAGTTGATGGCCTTATACAATAACTTATCTACTGTTTCGGCTCCTCTAGCAGTAATTCTCACCACACTTGCAGGGCTATCCCTCCTTGCTCTGCTACTTACTCCTCTTTATGTATTCTATCGATTTCCAAAACTCGAAGATCTGCCCCACTCGATAGAGGATCCTGAATATCAGGCGTATCTCGACCGACGACTAGAGAAGCTCAAACGCAATCGCTATCTAACCAGTCAGGGATTTGATTTCTCTGGTGATTCCTCCGAAGAAATCATAGAACGAGCCTATAAAGTTTTAAAACTTCGCGGAGATGAGGTGATGCGCGCAGACGCTTCCGCTGTGTTCTTGACAACCGCCGTGTCACAAAACGGCGTGCTTGACGGACTGACCGTCATGGCGGCACTGATCAAGCTAGTGTACACCCTCACCACCCTTTATGAGAACCGACCTAATCTACGTAGAATTACCTATCTGTATGGACAGATTGCAGGGGTTGTTCTCATCGCAAGAACGATCGAAGACGCTGATCTGATTGAAGAGCAGATTGAGCCACTCATGGCATCTCTGCTCGGAGGGACCATTATTTCTGTCATTCCCGGAGCTGTTGGGGTCACCACCTTAATTGTCAATTCTGTTGTAGAAGGTGCGGTTAATTCACTTCTTGCCTTGCGTGTTGGAGCCATCGCGCAACGCTACCTCAGCGAAACCATGCAGTTTGACAAAAGACAAATTCGACGCAGTGCTTCTCTTGAGGCAACCAAGCAATTGGGATCGATCCTCAGCGAAAACGCTGTACTCGTTGTCAAAAGCTTTGCCAACGCTACAAAAGATGCAACAAAAAATGCACTGCGAGTGCCATGGAAGAGAGCATAACAGCTCACAGAGACAACTTCTTACTCCTGATCTTCGCACTAAAGAACCTTGCACGACACAGGAAATGATTGGATGAGTTAATGAAACAGCTAAGAAAATAGCTCTCCAAAATAGCACAAACGACAGAAAGAGGCAGAGAAGGGTCTAGCCGGCATGTGAGGGACAATGACACCGAGAAACACAAGCTAGCTATCATGTCAAACATTTAAGGCAGATTTTCATGCTAGAATGAAATTGTGGAGGAGCACTATGAATGATATTAAGAAAGACAGCATAATGGAGATCGACGGCGACTGGGAAGAGAGACTGACAAAAATCTTCGCCGATGGCATGGGCATGACGAAAGAAGATTTTCTCATATGGATGGATAAAGACTCATCAGAAGAAGACCTAGCAAGAATAAGAAGTAAATACGATTTCGAATAAACCTAATTACTACCCGACGATCATGCTTAATGGTCCAGCATTTTGAATGCCTGCTCAAATGAGGTTCAAAATGGCCTAGTCTAGAGAAGGGGTAGGTCATTTTTGTTGAAACAAATCAGATGATCGTACAAGGTTGGAAGTTTTGAAACCGTCGATTCTCTTATGAAACACGTTTAATGAGATTAATCTTGTAATTCATTCCCCACTAAATCCAATACTCAGACTGACGCAGAAAGTGTAAGGATAATGCTGTCGATTAATGGTTTTCTTGAACTAAGAGCCTCACAGAAATAAAACTGATTCAAGTCATCGGGATATCCCGAAAAATCACGAACCGTATATTCATAGACAAAACCGAGATCAAAGTTAGAGATTTACATAAAGTCCAAAGGTATATGAGCCATTGTGTGAAGAAAATCAGGAACGTTACTTGCTTCGCCGAATCCAAATACTCATTAACTTTTTGAAGAAAGTGAATCAAAGTACTATTTTAAAAAAGAAACCTTGATATTTCAAGGTTTCTTAAGTCTATGGTGGAGCTGGCGGGAATCGAACCCGCGTCCAAAAATAAATTGCGGAAGCTTCTCCGA
>DUVM01000037.1 GCA_012841045.1 Tissierellia bacterium
ATCGTCACCGATGAAGACCTCTCCTTCTTGGTGTCCGGTGTAATCAACAAACGCTCTTCCGGAAAGATGTTCTCCGACGACCATGCTGATTTCATTGCCGGCGCCATTTGATATCAGGACGGCCAAGGGGGTGTGGTGCTCGTCGCCTGTCAGTAGCCAGCCGATGCAATTGGGATGTTCGAAGTAGTCGTGTTGTTCTCCAGCGGCGTGGTCTCTTCGAATCTCTAGGAGTTTGTCGATCATCCATTGATGAGAGTCTCTCGCGTACTCTCCGTCAATACCCAGATAGTCGCCGTAGAAGACACAGGGAAAGCCGTCTTGTCGCAAGATAATAAATGTATAAGCCTGAATTTTAAAGGCGTCTTCAACAAAGGAGGCCAGGGACTGTCCGGGCTGTGAGTCGTGATTGTCGACAAAGGTCACAGCGTGAGTGGGCATGCGCTCCACCAGCGTATTATCTTTGATCGTTCGCAGATCAAAATCAGCTCCTCTGATAGAAGCTTCATAGAATTTAAAATGCAACGGCACGTCAAAGAGAATTACGCGATGGCCCATCTGATCGATATAATGGATAAGGGTGTCTGTGTCGTTCTCCCAGTACTCACCGATCAAAAGGAGCTCCCGCCCATCAAGACGGGTGAGGAAATGAGACATAAAGCCGGTATCGATGTGCTTGAGCGCATCCAGTCGCAGTCCTCTTAGAGGTAGGGATTCAAGGAGCCAGTCCATCCAGCGGTTTAGCTCCTCCACGACATCGGGGTGATGGTGGTCGATGTCGGCAAACATCAGATAGTCGAAGTTGCCGTGCTCGCTTGAGACGCCCTCAGACCAGTCCTTATAGTGGCCGCTGATTTTATAGACACCGGACTCCTGCGAGATATTGTCATAATCGACACCGCTAAAATGAAAGTAGTGCCACACAAACTCGGAGTACTTGCCGGCTCGGCCAGGATAGCGAAAGCCTGTCCAGGCTTCAATTTCTCGCTCTTCCCCGATGGGTTCCTCGCGATTGTCAGGATTGACGGGCGTTGCGAGAAAGCGCTCGGAAAAGTCGGCTCCGGCTTTGTGATTGATCACGACATCGGCAACGGGCAGAAGACCATGTTCTGTGATGGTCTGTATCAGCGCCTCGAGTTCTTCTCTGGAGCCGTACTTTGTCTTTACCTGCCCAAGCTGGTCAAACTCTCCCAAGTCATAGAGGTCATAGATGCCATAGCCGACATCAAAAGGAGAGGTGGCTTTATAAAAGGGAGGCAGCCAGATGGCGGTAAAGCCCATGCTTTTGAGGTGAGGCGTCAGGGCTTGTAGGGATTTGTAGTGGTCGTGATCGGCTTTCAAATACCACTCATATGCCTGAAAAAGAAGAGGTCTGTCCATGGTGAATACTCCTTTGGTTTGAGCGACGTAACATATTCGCTGCATTGCGGTGCTACTCAGCTTATGCTAAAGTATATACCATAAAGGGAAAAAATCCGCATCTCGCTTCCATCGTTTGAAAAAGCGGGGGAAGGGTATTTTCTCTGTGTATAAAAAACAATAGGAGGCACAAATGGAAAGATGGGAATGTACTGCTTGTGGCTATATCTATGACCCCGCAGTGGGCGATGAAGACGGAGGGATTGCTCCGGGAACATCGTTTGAAGATCTGCCAGAAGATTGGGTCTGCCCACTCTGCGGAGTAGGCAAAGATATGTTCGAGCTCTGCGAGGACTAATAAAGACAATTCCTGGTTTCTTTTAGAATGCGAGGAAGAATCGAATAGGTGAAAGTGAAAAATTCTTCCGATGACACACGTCAAAGAGTTGGCAGCGGAGATGGACAACGAGAAGCACGTTCCTGTAGTGGAAAAAGTGGACGTTGGTTACAAAGTCATGGTAGGTAGTATACCGCACCCGATGCTCGTCACACAATGGATACAGTGGATAGAGCTCCAAACGCCTTCGCAGTCTTCCTTCGCATTTCTAAACCCAGAAGATGAACCGGAAGTTGTGTTCAGCACCGATGAAGAGGTCGTGGCAGTGCGCGAATATTGTAATCTGCACGGTCTGTGGATCAACAAAGAGGAGTTCTAATTATGTGGACTTGTCTAGCCTGTTATTACACGTATGACTCGTCGCTGGGCGATCTCGACAGCGGCATTGAACCCGGCACCCCGTTTGAAGACCTGCCTGACGACTGGGTTTGCCCCGTCTGCGGTGTAGGAAAAGATATGTTTGAATTCAAAGAAAGGAAAGAAGAATGACAAAAATGAACAAAGCTCTCAATGAGCAGATTAACAAAGAAATATTCTCTGGCTACCTTTACCTGTCCATGGTGCCGTACTTTGAAGAGCGCTCACTTGATGGATTTGCCAGTTGGTTTAAAGCCCAAGCACAGGAAGAACTGTTTCACGCGATGAAGATCTTTAATTTCGTGCATGAAGTCGGCGGAACCGTCGTCCTCGATGCGATTGAAAAACCCGACATTGAGTGGACAAGCCCGCTGCAAGTCTTCAAAGAAGGTCTTGAGCACGAGAAATTCATCACGGCTTCCATCAACGAGCTCGTCGATCTTGCTCGCAAAGAAAAAGACTGGCCTGCGCTTGACATGCTTCAGTGGTTTGTCGTCGAGCAAGTGGAAGAAGAAGCCAACTTCTCCCTGCATGTCGATCAACTGGAGATGGGAGGAGAGTCCGGTGCTGCCCTCATGTTTATGAACAACAAAATGGCTGCCCGTGTTCCTCTGCCCTTAAGTGCAGACGAAGAGTAATTCGATCGTTTCACATCAATCATATTCTTAAGCAAATCCTCACGAAAGGAGGACACATAGATGTCCATTAAAGGCACCCAGACAGAACAAAACCTCCTGAAAGCGTTTGCAGGCGAATCGCAGGCTCGCGCCCGTTACACCATGTTTTCAAAGATTGCGCGCAAAGAAGGATATTATCAGATTGCCGATATCTTTGACGAAACAGCTAGAAACGAAGAAGAACACGCCAAACGCTTCTTCCGCTTTTTAGAAGGCGGCATGGTAGAAATTACGGCAGCATATCCCGCCGGAGTCGAAGGCACCACACCCGAGAACCTCAAAGCGGCAGCTGAAGGGGAGAATGAAGAACACACGATTCTCTATCCCAGCTTTGCTGAAGTAGCGAGAGAAGAAGGTTTTCTCGATGTAGCAGCCGCCTTTAAAGCGATTGCCTCCGTCGAAGTGGAACATGAAAAGCGCTATCTCAAGTTGCTTGAAAATGTAGAGAAAAATCGCGTCTTTAAGAGAGACGAAAAAGTCCGCTGGAAGTGCGGTGTGTGCGGTTATGTACATGAAGGGTATGAACCACCGGTCATCTGCCCCTCTTGCAAGCACCCCAGAGAGCACTTCGAACTCAAAGAGAGTAACTACTAAAATAAAAGAGGCACACTCCGGTGTGCCTTTCTTTTTCCTCTACTCATTCCTCGGGGTCGAATTCTCTCTGGCAGTGGTTTTGACAGAAGTGGTCGATGATACAGTGTGTATTGGCGCTCTGGCATGAGGGACAGACAGTGTCCAAATCTGTTGCTAGAACCTCTCGCTTGTGCCCGCAATCTTTGCACTGGAAGAGGCAGTGGTGCAAGGTGACTTCTCCACCGCTGATCTGCAGCGTATAGCCGCTGGTAATCGCAAGAGCGACTTTATAATGAGCGTTCTCCAGAATCATCTGAACAGTCTGGCGGGAGATGTCCATCATCTTTGCGCATTCTTCTTGAGAAAGCTTGACGACATCCTTCAGATACAGCGCTTCCCATTCATCGACTCCCAATTGAAGGACGCTTTTTTTGCAACGTTTATTTGGCCGAAATTCACTGACGGTTGGCCAGTGACGGACGCGTCGAGGTTTGGTTGGTCGAGCCATTGTTCCTCCTTGTTGAATTAGCAGAAACACAGTAAGGTCTCTGAGGATATTGCACGAATTGTTGTTGAGGTGAGAGATCAAATCATGTTAGGTGCTTCACGACAGATGTATGAAGAACACCTCATGAGTATATTGTGAAACTCCTCAAAATATTATAACAAAAATTGTCAAACTTGAAAAGAGGTACTTTGAACCGCATAGAATTGTTTTGCGATGGCGCCTGTAAAGGCAATCAGGAAGATGAAAATACGGGCGGATATGGCGCCCTGCTGTTGTACGGTGTTCATGAAAAAGAAATCAGCGGAGGGTCGCGTAATACCACGAACAACATCATGGAGATGACGGCGATGCTCGAAGGTCTTCGCGCGATCAAACGCACCGATCTTCCCGTGGTCATCTACGGGGATTCAGCGTATGTGCTAAACGGGCTGAAGGAAAAATGGTATGAAACCTGGCGCAGAAACGGATGGAAAACAGCCGCCAAGACGCCGGTGGAGAATCGGGAGCTCTGGGAGAAACTCCTAGAGCAGGTGGAGCGTTTTGACTCCATTTCGTATCGGAAAATAAAAGGACATCTGAGCACACAGAGCCCGACCCTCGAGAAATGGTATGAAAA
>DUVM01000038.1 GCA_012841045.1 Tissierellia bacterium
ACATAGACAAAGCCGAAGCTCGTCTCTATCCTATGAGCCTCGGCAATCATATTCGTTCCTTATAAAAGACATCTTTGTTCAGATCTTCTGTACTGTGTCCTCTCTCTTTCCGACTAGGAGTACAGCAGACTCCACTTCTTTGAATCCATTGTGTAGATAAAAATAGTATGCGGGATAATTGCGCTGCGTACCGAGAATGATGCAATCAAGTCCCATGGTGGCCACCCGATCAAAGAGCAGATCAATCATTCGGCTCCCATAGCCTGTCCTGTGTTTTTCTGGGTGAATCAGAAAGTCCTCTACCCGGAGATAGTTTCCATTCGGACTCGGAACAATGATCCCTAGCACCATCCCCACGGGTTCGTCGTCTTCTCTAAGTACAAAACACATCCTGCTGGTATCTTTCAAATATGCATCAATATATTCAATGACATCGGGAAGATCGTATGTTTCGTTCCACGGAGCCGCTTCATACGCTAGAAGGTAGATCTCCGCATAGTATTCAATTTCATCCGAAACTCCCCTCACCAAGTCCGTCATTTTATTTCTCCTTGTATTGTCTGACAACTATTTCTGTAGACATTTTAACATAGGAAAGCCATTCATCGCCTTAAGTCTTTAGGCTTTCTTTAGGTTGTCTTTATTCTTTCCTGAAGCCCTTCCCTTATCCTTGATGCAAGACAACAAGGAGGTACACGTGATTAAGATTCATCAATTAAAAAAGACATACAACAAAACACCTGTTTTAAACGGTATTGATTTTGACATTCGTCCAGGAGAAGTCTTTGCTCTGCTCGGTGGAAACGGTGCTGGCAAGACGACGACCATTAAGATTCTTCTCGGGCTCACTCCCGCAGATGGGGGAACAGTTGAACTCCCAGAGGGTCTCACGGTCGGTTATTCCCCGGAAACTCCTTATTTCCCGCCCTTCATGAGTGGTTTTGAGATTATGAAGTATTACGCGCAACTTCAAGGGCTATCAAAAAAAGAAGCCGAAAGAGTGGCAGGGGAGTTGTTAGAAGAAATGGGACTTGAAAATACGAAAACGAAAGTCTCTCACTACTCGAAGGGAATGTTACAGCGACTGGCTCTGGCACAAGCCCTGATCGGAGATCCCGAGCTTCTTGTTCTCGATGAACCGACGGCAGGCCTCGATGCCCTTGGCAGGATCGAAATACTCGAACTGGTCCGCAGATACAGCCAGCGAGGAAAGACAATCCTCATCAACTCCCACATCTTAAACGACATGGAGCGTGTATGCGATCGCGGCGTCATTATAAGAAAAGGTGTCGTGATCCGCCGATGGGATAAAAAACAAGACTGCGAAAGAAGTCTCGAAGACGTATTTATCGCTAGCATGGAGGAAAAAATAGTATGTTAATTCTTATCAAAGCCGCACTTCAGGAAAAAATACGACAAAAAGATTTTCTCGTTGTCTTGGGACTCGGGATTCTCCTTCTCCTGCTGCTTAGCACCGGAACCGCCAGTGTCAGTATTAACGGAGAATCCATCACAAGCTTTTCTCGAATGCTTGGAATGCTCGTGACCATCAGCAGCGCCATCATTTGCCTTTTAAGTATTGTCCTCAGTCTCTCCACCATCTCCAATGAGTACAAGCGCCACAGCAGCCACCTCGTTTGGGTGAGAGGCATTTCACAGACGAAGTATCACTTTTCTTTGACCATCGCAAACTTCCTCGCTGCGAGCCTAGCCAGTTTTATCATTCACCTAGCGCTCGTGATCTACTTCGTGATGCAAGGACAGATCGCCCTCATCCCTCGTCTCATCCCTGTATTCTTCATGACCCTTACCAGCGTGGCAGCGTGTACAACGCTGACCTCCGTCCTCAGCCTGTTCCTTTCTCCTTTGCCCACAGGAATCCTCTCCATGCTTCTTATCGGCACAGGACTTAGCCACAACATGCTTGAAACTCTTTCAACCTTATCTGATGGCATCTCTTCGTCGATGATTCGGTTGTTCCTAAAGTTCTCTCCGAACTTAAGTGCCATTTCGATGCAGGCAACAGCGTTTCTTCGAAAAGATTGCCCCCAGCTCCTTCCGATTCTCCAGGTGATTTTCTGGGCTTATCTTCTGAGCTGGTTCTTGATCATCTACAAGAAGAAAGAGGCATAATCATGAAAACAAGATGGATGTATCTCGTCCCCGGTATCCTCATGCTCGCCGCTATTTTGATAGCGACTCCCTCTGGACTTCCTCAAGCAGATCAAGCGATATATGAGGCCGCCATCGCTTTTGATGAAAACCATGTCATTAACTCATTCCCTTCTTATTCTATTCAAGACTATACCTTTCGTTTCTTTGACGGCACACACGATTATGTCATCAGAGATAGAAATATAAGCAAAGAAAAACCTTTCCTTCGCAGCTTAGCTGCCACCACTGTACAAGTAGAAGGTGAATGGCAGGTGCTGGTGCCGACGATCGAGCGCATGAATAGCACCCTCTCTTTTCTAGGAAAAGGCCAGGACCTCTCTTCCATAGACAGCGACGCCCTTCAAGTGGCAACCCTGTGGCACGAGGGCTTTCACAGCTATCAAATGACACATTTTGAAGAAAATCTCGCAAAATACATGTACCTACATGACATGCCGGAGAATATCGAATCTTTTGTTGCGGAGTATATTGACGCAGATGAACATCTGAAAAAAGACTATCTACAAGCCGAGCAGATCTTGGACACAGCGATTGCGTCGAAGAATCTCGAAGAAACCAAACGACTTGCCTCTGAGTTTCTCGATGTTTACTACAGTCGTCGAGAAAACTTAACCGAAAAAGCAAGACAAATGGAAAGCCTTTATGAGATGATAGAAGGTAGTGCACAGTATATCGAGAGCCTAATTTACCGCGCCCAAGCAGGAGAAGAAGCCTATCAAGAGTATTACATGACGACGGATACTGTTGCAGCCAATGGAATCAGTAAATACTACACCATGGGAAGAAAGATCTGCTTGGTTCTTGATAAACTGAGCCCGGATTGGAGCAAGGACTTTGACTTCTCTGTCGGCCTTGCCGAACTATTAGCAAAAAATATAGAGGAAGAACGATGACGTATAGAGTGCTCGCCGCTGATGATGAAACAGAACTTCTCGATGCCCTCGAGCTATTCTTTGCAAAAGAAAACATCGAGCTGATCAAAGCAAAAGATGGAATAGAAGCGCTGGAAAAATTCCGATCCACGAATCCTCAGCTTCTGCTTCTTGACATCATGATGCCGGGAATGGACGGCTTTCAACTCCTTCGAACCATCCGAAAAGAGAGCAATGTGCCCGCATTGATGCTGACCGCCAGAGACCAAGATGTCGACAAGATCTTGGGACTTCAACTAGGTGCTGATGACTATATCACCAAACCCTACAATCCCTTGGAATTGGTGGCAAGAGTCAAGGCACAGCTGCGTCGCACATACGACTACCTAAAGCATGAACTGCCTGATCAACTGATTGAGATCCACGACCTCACGTTGAATCCGGCCGCAGGAACAGCTAGTAAAAGGGGAGAGGAGCTTCCCCTTACCCGCAGCGAATATCTGATTCTCGAGCTTCTGATGCAAAACGCAGGGAGGGTTCTCACCTAGCAACAACTCTTTGAACACGCCAGACAGGAGAGTTATCTAGGGGATGAAAACACCGTGATGATGCACATCAGTAATCTGCGCTCAAAGATTGAAGACAATCTAAAACACCCCCGCTACATCCGCACGATCAGAGGGCTTGGCTACCGATTTGAGTTAGAAAAATGAATCGATCCGCATCTGTTAAAAAAGGAAAAGGAAGAAGAGGACTGGCGCTTTTTCCTAAAATAGCGCTTTCTTTTCTGCTCTTTGCCATTGCCATTATTATCGCTTTTACTTCCTCACTTATTTTTACGGGGATCTTTGCCACCGGCAACAACCTGATGCGTCTGACGCCTGAAAAACTTGTCGATGAGACAGGAGAACTGATCGACCTAACCTTTGTCCATCGCATCGGAGGATGGGTCGAAAAGCTGGATTCAAGCTATCATGTCACTGAAGTATACGGAGAAAAACTCACCTCCGACAGAGTCTATGACACAAAAGCCCTTCTGGAGATGACAAATCCCTTCCAGGAGGAAGGGCGTCCCTACCACGCCTTCATCTATCCTTACGAAGACGAAAGCGGCTCTGGTAGCTACTTGCTCTTTTATGATCGAAACAACGTCTCCATCACTTCCCAGCTCGACATTTCAAATGCCAACACAAATGCCAGCTGGGGCAGAATGTTTCTCCTTATTTTTGGATCGATGTTCGTGATCATCAGCTTGGCGATGAGCTATTATCTTGTGAGACAGATTAAAAGACCGCTAGAAGCGCTGCGGGGAGGAATGCAAAAGGTGGAGGCGGGGGAGCAGGAAGTCCATCTTGACTTTAAGGCCTCTGCCGACCTGATTGAACTCAGAGACTCCTTTAATCGCATGACGAGGGAGCTTGAGACACAAAAGAGAGAAAAAGCGCAGATGGAAGAAAAGAAACAGCGGCTGCTCCTTGAGCTCTCCCACGATCTTCGAACACCTGTGGCGACCATCAAGAGTTTTGCCGTCGCTCTTTCAGAGGACCTTGTCCCTGAGAAGCAGAAAAATCATTATTATAGCGTCATTGCTGATAAAGCCGACCGTGTCACCACCTTGGCCTCTGATCTTTTTAGCATGCTGAGGATGGAGGATGCACAGAGTCCCATTCAACCTGAAAAGCTAGCACTTCATGAGTTTTTACGAAGACTTGCCGCCTCGTATTACTCAGAGATTGAAAGAAGTCATCTTCATCTTGACCTGCAGCTTCCCGATGCGCCTCTATATATAGAAGCAGATCCGTCTCTTTTAATACGCGCTCTGGGAAATCTCCTTGAAAACGCCATAAAATACAACAAAACCGGCTCACGTATCGTTCTTTCAGCCGATGCCGATGAGAAAACAGTATATATCCATGTAAAAGACGACGGCGAATCGATTCCGGAAGAAGAGCGGGATACTCTCTTTGATCCTTTCATGCGGGTAGATAAAGTTCGCACCTCAAGCGAAGGAAGCGGGCTGGGTCTTGCCATTGCAAATGCCATCGCCCAAAAACACGGAGGATCTCTTCGCTATCTCCAAAGTGAAGGATTCAATCATTTCACCATGGCGTTTCCAACCATAGCCTCATAAGGAGAAGTCGAAGGATTGAGAAATGGGTACTAGCATTTCACCATGGCGTTTCCAACCATAGCCTCATAAGGGACGAGAAACCAATTACATTAAAAAAGGAGACGTGGACGGCCGTCGGCCAACCATGTCTCCGTTTTTCTTTCTTCTTTTTAGTCGTCGGGAATCATCTCTTCTAGTTTGGGCGTAGGTTTCGAGTCTCCGTGCTTGACCTGGCTCATCGTGGCCATCGCGACAAGCGCAAAGAAGAGCGAATAAGGAAAGAGCGTTCTATAGGAAACATGCTCCAGGAGAGCTCCCGAAAGAACGGGCGTAATAATCTGCGCCGCCATGGAGGCGGTGTAGTAATACCCTGTGTATTTACCAATATCACGCACGCGGCTCATCTCCACCACCATCGGAAAGCTGTTGACATTGATGGCAGCCCAGCCTATGCCTTTGATCATAAAGACTAGGTAAACAAGAGGAGAAAACGTCTGGAAGGTAAAGCCCCAGGCGTAACTGAGAGCGATCAACGAGATACCCACCATAATGGTCTTTTTGCGCCCGACTTTGCTAGCAATTATTCCGATCGGAATGAAGGCGATCATGGCTGCCCCGAAGGCAACCAGCTGTGCAGAAGCAAAGCCTCCCCCGACAAAATTCCATACCCTGATGGCGTAGCGGCTAAAGGCCGTAATTATCGCATTATAGGCGAGAAACCAGAAGAAGACAGAAGCCAGCAGAAAGCGGAAAGAGCGACGAGTGGGCGGATCCATATCTCCTTCATACGACACATCTTCCTCTTTCTCATCTTTAATGCGGAGTGAATTTTCGCGGATCGTCAATAAAAGGATGATGACAGCTAGCGCCATGATCACCGCGACTCCATAGAAAACCTTTGAGTAATCCGGATTTTCGACCTTCGGCACCAAAAACATGATTAATACGAGAGAGAGCATGCCTCCGATCGATCCCATCAGATTGATAATGGCGTTGCCCATGCTGCGAAGCGGTTTCGGGGTCACATCCGGCATCAAAGCGACAGCAGGGCTTCGATAAATGCTTAAGCTTAATAGAACACCACCTAATGCTATAAAGAAGAAAATGAAGTTCTCCTGTCGCACCGCTACAGGAATCAATAGCATAAAGAGGATGGCAAGAAAGGTGCCGCTCAGAATGAAAGGCGTCCTTCTCCCCAGTTTTGTATCCACTTTGTCGGAGAGATGTCCAAACAATGGCAATAGAAAAAGAGCCAGAACATTGTCTATCGCCATAATAGCCCCTGTCCAAGTCTCTCCTACGTGAAAAGTATTCTGCAGAATCAGCGGAATCAAGTTGTCGTACATCTGCCAAAACGTCGAGATGGACATAAATGCGAGTCCGACAAGGATGGTGCGCTTGACATTGAGTTTCATGATCTTTCCTCCTGCTTCCATTTATCCCCTAATATTCACCATGATACCCGATAGCAGACATTTCATTGTGAAAAAAGCATTTTTACTGCATGATGTTATTATATCAAGTGACTGGGTATAAATTAAAAATATACTAGTTATATATCATAGAAACAATAACGACCTACTATGCCGGCGGCTCATTGATCCGCCTGTGTTTTTCTGCTAAGATACTTCGAGAGGTGTTGATATTATGATTGATTATTCTGTAGATACGTTGATGGAAAAAACCAAAAACAAATATGTATTGAGCCAAGTCATCGCCAAGCGCGCTCGGGAGATTCGCTCAGAAGAAGGATTCGTTCTTGGATACAAGGCAATCGATCAGGCAGCGCAAGAACTGGTGGACGATCGTTACAGCTACACGTTTGAGCGTGAAGAGGACGAAGAATAGAGGGGATCCCTCTATTTTTTTGTCTCTCATATAGGAGCAGAGAGGGGTCTTCCTCTGCTCTATTTTATTTTTCCGAGAAAGCGGGCTAGTGAGTGATCCACAGATATGGCCATGGGGTTGGGGCCGGTCGCTCCTTCATGTCCCCAAGATCAGATATCTGAGAAGCCTATTTCCGGATTCGATTTGTTTTTTTAAAGGACGGACATAAAAAGAAACGGGGATGGGATATCTCCGTTTCTTCTTGAATTTATTATTTTCGTTCTATCAGTGACTCAGAATCCATTGGGCGATGTCTCCAATCACCTGCTCGTCGACGTGATTTGGTGTGTTATAGTCAACCACCGGGTCGTCGCTGACGCTTTTCATAAAGAGATGATTGAGCCCGTCATAGAGTTTAAATGTGACATTGTCTCTATCTTTAAGAAGATCTTTCCACGCTTCGAAATCCCTGTCGACATAGATCTGCACATCCTCCGTCCCCTGGAGAACGAAAAATGGCTGCGTGAGCGAACTGATCACCGCCGGAGCAGAGGAGGTCTCGAGGCTCTTCCAGTAAGAGTAGGGAACGCCAAACGGAGCGGACTTCTCGTCTCCTGCTCGGATGGACTCCATTTCCTTTTGAATAGAGTTTCTCTGCGCCTCTTTTTCTTCCGGCGTCATATCTGCCGCCTCCACCTGCGCCAAGAGCTGCTCTTCCATGATGACCTCAAGCCTTCTCGGGCTACCGGCAAGCGAGAGAATCCCTTTTATCTGCGGATGCCTTGTGGCGATGTCGGGGACGAGCATCCCTCCAAGGCTGTGGCCGAGGAGGTACACCCTTGATGGATCGATGCCTTTAAAGGTTGAAATGTTCTCAATGATCCAGTCCACGTCGTCAAGCACTTCGTCTTGGATGGTAAGCTGTGGGTACTGGGCGGCCAGCTGTGGGTTTGAGTAAAATCTCTTATCATAGCGGATGGTGGCGATGCCTTGTTTTTGTAGGCCAAGCGCGATGTCACGAAGCGGCGCATTGCCGGCTTTTCCTAGCATTCCATCCATTCCATGCGAGCCGCTTCCGGCGATCAAGATCACGACAGGAGCATTGTCATTTTCAGGAAGCATCAGTCTTCCCGCAAGAGCATGCTCGCCCACTTGGATCTCTTCTTCTCCGGGCAGAAGAGCAGGCGTTAAGGGAGAGTTCGCAAAATACAGGCCGGTGATCTTTCCCTCCGTCGTATAGGAGATGCGCGTGTTGATATTCGTCGAGGTCAGTTCGCTGAACACATCGACCACAATGTATTGATCCACCGTCTGCGACGTGACATCCAGCGTTTTTACATAGGCGTTTAAAGCAGCGAGCTGCTGAATCTGAACCGTCAGTATTTCCAGCGGAAGTTGTTGCGCTAGCGTATCGGAAAATTCAGCATAGACCTCTTCGGCGTCTCCCGCAAGTAATCGTTTAGCGGCTTCTTCCGCCTTTTCTTCATAAGGTGTCCTGTCAAGCGTCTCCATGTCGGTCTTTGTAGCGCAGGCTGTCAGAAGCATCAACAAGACTAATATGACAACAATCGTTTTTTTCATCTTTTCCTCACAAACGTATCATTCGAGGTTTCCGTGTTTACTTTTCCATCTTATCACAGGGATTGCCAAGTGTTTATCAGAACGTCAATTTTGTCGTATTCTGGTGTATACTAAATATAATATGGCAAACATCATTGCCTTTTGTACGTTAGGGAAAGGAGTCCTTTATGTCCACAAAACTTGTCTACACCTTTATGGAGGGAAACCGTGACATGCGAGACCTCCTAGGAGGTAAAGGCGCCAACCTTGCCGAGATGACCAATATTGGCCTTCCTGTTCCGCAAGGATTCACCATCACAACAGAAGCCTGCAATGAGTATTATGCTCAGGGAAAAACCATTTGGCAGGACCTGCGTGATGAAATCTTCCAACATATGTCGATGCTCGAAAAAGAAACCGGCAAAACCTTTGGCGGTACGGTCAATCCACTCCTTGTCTCGGTTCGTTCCGGCGCTAAGTTCTCGATGCCTGGAATGATGGACACCGTTTTGAACCTCGGCCTCAATGACGAAGTGATCGAAACCCTGATCAAAGAAAGCGGCAATGAGCGCTTTGTCTACGACAGCTACCGCCGATTCATTCAGATGTTTTCCGATGTTGTCATGGAAATCCCCAAATCGCACTTTGAGCGTGTATTTGACGAAATCAAAGAAAAAAAAGGCGTCAAGGAAGATACCGAGCTGAGTGCACAGGACCTCCAAGAGGTTGTCGAGCGCTTTAAAGAGATCTATAAAGAATCGATTGGCCAAGACTTTCCTCAGGATCCTAAAGAGCAGCTGATCGAAGCGGTCACCGCTGTTTTTCGAAGTTGGGACAATCCTCGTGCCAACATCTATAGAAACGAAAACCACATACCCCATAATTTAGGAACAGCTGTCAACGTTCAATCCATGGTCTACGGAAACATGGGAGACGACTGCGGCACGGGTGTCGCCTTTACGCGTGACCCTGCCACCGGTGAAAACAATCTCTTCGGGGAATTCCTGATGAACGCACAGGGAGAAGATGTCGTCGCCGGCATCCGCACCCCCATTTCCATCGATCAGCTCCATGAAGTTAATCCGGAAGTCTATGAGCAGTTTAAGAAAGTCTGCAACATCCTCGAAGAACACTATAAAGATATGCAAGATATCGAGTTTACCATTGAAAAAGGTAAGCTCTACATCCTTCAGACCCGAAACGGAAAACGTACCGCCCAGGCGTCCCTTCGTGTCGCCGTGGAATTGGTCGAAGCAGGAAAAATCACTAAAGAAGAAGCCGTGCTTCGCATTGAGCCAGCACAGCTTGACCATCTGCTCCACCCGGCATTTGATGAAAAAGCGCTTGAGAAAGCAACCGTGATTGCCCACGGTCTCAATGCTTCTCCGGGAGCCGCCAGCGGAAAGGTATACTTCACCGCCGACAGCGCCGTGGAAGCCGCCAAAAGAGGCGAAAAAGTCATTTTGGTGCGCGTGGAAACATCTCCTGAAGACTTAGAAGGCATGATCAGCGCCGAAGGAATCCTCACCGCACGCGGAGGACGCACCTCGCATGCAGCTGTTGTGGCTCGCGGCATGGGCAAATGCTGCGTCGCAGGAGCCGGAGGTGTGCAGGTTCGCGAAGCTGAGCGCCTCTTTGTCGCCAATGGAAAAGAATATCCAGAAGGCAGTGTTATTTCTCTTGATGGCACCACAGGTTACGTATACGAGGGTGAAGTCGGAACACGACCGCCGGAATTGAGCGGACATTTTGCCACACTCATGGAGTGGGCAGACAGCTACCGCCGACTCCATGTACGCGCCAATGCCGACACACCCAGAGACTCCCTGCAATCCATCAAATTCGGAGCAGAGGGCATTGGACTGACTCGCACGGAGCACATGTTCTTTGAAGGCGGCCGCATCAAAGCGATGCGCGAGATGATCCTCTCCTCCTCGCTAGAAGAGCGAGAAGCGGCGCTTGCCAAACTCCTTCCCTATCAACGAGAAGACTTCATTGGCATTTTCCGCGCGATGGAACATCGACCCGTCACCATCCGCCTACTCGACCCACCTCTTCATGAGTTCCTGCCCCATACCGATCAAGAAGTGGAAGAATTGGCAAAAGAGATGAACATCTCGCCGCTTACCCTAAAAGCGCACGCAGAATCCCTGCATGAGTTCAACCCGATGCTCGGTCACCGCGGTTGCCGTTTGGCCATCACCTATCCGGAGATCGCCGCCATGCAGACGCGCGCCATCATTGAGGCAGCCATTCATGTGAAAAAAGAAGACGGGATCGACGTACACCCGGAGATCATGATTCCTCTTATCGGAGATGTCAAAGAGCTGACATATCTTGAGACGATCGTCCGAGGAGAAGCCGACCAACTGATAGAAGAAGCTGGGGTTGAGCTTAACTACATGTTCGGCACCATGATCGAAGTGCCAAGAAGCTGTTTTGTCGCCGACGACGTCGCAGAGAGCGCCGAGTTCTTCAGCTTCGGCACCAATGACCTCACACAGATGGCTTATGGATTTAGCCGCGACGATGCACAGAAATTTATCGACGACTACCTTGAAAAAGGCATCTTTGAGCGCGATCCGTTCGTCACGATCGATCAGGTCGGCGTCGGAGCCCTCATGGATATGGGCGTCAAGCTCGGTAAAAAAGTGCGTCCGGACATTGAACTGGGCATCTGCGGAGAGCACGGCGGAGACCCCGAGAGTGTCAAATTCTGCCACCGCGTTGGCCTTGATTATGTCTCCTGTTCTCCCTTCCGCGTGCCGATTGCTAGGCTCGCCGCTGCGCAGGCTGCCATTGAAGAAACACACGGAGAATCGGAACACACCAGTAAATAGATCGTAAGAAGGTCTCTATTTAGAGACCTTCTTTTTTGCCTACTTTCAGAAAAGAGTTATTATGTCAGATTTTGCTGTGCGAGAGTTGTCAGATCAGCATCTCGATCAGTACAACGCCTTGCTTCGCTACGCCTTTCAAGTCACCGAGAAGATCCTCCAGGATTCGGGATGGGAAGAAGACGACATCATCAAATCCAAATCGCCTATCCTTAAAAGAGCCCATGTCTTGGGAGCGTTTGATGGCGATACTTTGGTCAGCCAGTTCGCCGTGTATCCTTTGGAGATGAACGTCCACTCCCACACCACGAAGATCGGCTTTGTCACAAGTGTTGCGACGTATCCCGAATACACAGGATATGGATTGATGAATCGACTGATGAAAGCCAGTCTTAAGCATATGAAGAATGCAGGGCAATCTCTTTCGCTCCTGTATCCTTATTCCATTCCCCTATATCGAAAAAAAGGATGGGAGATCATATCAGACAAAATCAACTATCGCATCCGAGACGTCCAGCTTCCCAAAAACATCTCCGTTCCCGGATACGTTCGTCGGGTCGACTGGGAGAACAAAGACTTCAAGGACCTTCACACCCTCTTTGCCTCAAGAACCCATGGGTGTATCTACCGAAACGCCCTCGCCTGGGAAGAGTACTGGCGATGGGATGAAGATGACACCACCGTCGCCGTCTACTACAGCAAAGATCATCAGCCGCTCGGATACATGGTGTATCTGATCAAAGACGACATCATGTTCATTAAAGAGATGATCTACCTTAATACGGAGAGCTGGAAGGGGCTAAGGCGCTTCATCAGCGCCCATGAATCCATGGTCTATGAAGTCCGAGGCGCCAGCTATTACAGTGAGCCGATTGCCTTTGGCCTTGAAGACAGCGACATCAAAGAATACATACGCCCGTATATCATGGGACGCATTGTAGACGTAGAGGCCTTTTTGAAGACGTACCGCTGGAATTTAGATGTCTCAGGGCATGTCACACTGATCATTTCCGATCCTCTTCTAGAGTGGAACAACCGGCGTTTGTCCTTACGCGTAGACGAGGGACAAGGGGAACTCATCACAGAAGAGAGTATGCACACCGTGGAGCTTTCCATCGGGTCACTGACGACGTGGCTCATGGGCTATAAGCGAGCGACGGAGCTTCTTCGGTTGGAACATCTCAAGACACAAGAGCAAACCGCTCGGATGATGGATCGACTCGTACTCCCTGAGAAACCCTATATCTCCGACTATATCTAAACGAAAAATACATCGTTAGGTTCACTCAACTGTCTGAGTGGACTTTTTTTGTTAGAAACGTCGCGTGTCAACTCCTCTTCTTAGTTGCAATTTGTGAGCTTCGATTATATATTATAGTCAATCAGCTATTATTGGAAAAAGATTACTTTTCTCTATCAAAAGGGAAACTTTTGATCTATCCGCTCGAACTATCTACGACGTGATTAGGAGCCATTATGTACTGTACGAACTGCGGCACTCACTTAGAAGAGATAAACGGCACGCATTGTCCACACTGCGCTCATCCGATTCATGCGAGAAGAAAGCGCTCTTCAGAGTCGCTGGCTGAACCATTAAGTGAGAAATCTTCAGAAAAAAAAGCGAGAAGCAGACGTTCTTTTCTTCTTTTCGCTGGACTCCTCATTGTTGTTTCTATCTTCTTGATCCTGTTTCTTCCCAAATTCTTTCATGATGGGGATTCAGAGACCCCCGAAGCGCTCCCTTTCCAGACCATTGACGCTGCCTTTTATCAACGTGTGAAAGTGGACATCGATCAAAGTAGCGTCTCAGACGGCAAGGCAAATGTACGGATTACCCTTCCGGACCTTGTCAAGATTGTCGACGCTTTGATGAGCGAACAACCGGATCTGTCCGAGACAGAATTCTTCGAAGAAATCTTGGCGCAGATGGATCGCCATGTCCTGGAAAAAGAATTCATCATGAGGGTGACTCAAAATCATGGACAATGGGAGCTGTCATCTTCTGAGGAAATAGACCGGGTGCTTGGCGAAACACTCGATGAATTTCTCCTCCACTATCTGATGCAAATGGAATTTGAAGCCATGGAAAGGGAGGTAAACCCATGAAGAAAGTCATCAGTTTGCTTCTCGCTTGTCTGGTTCTCTTAAGCCCATTAGCGGTCTTTGGAAACAGACATGTCACGTACGGAGATTTTCCCGAAGCGTATGACGAAATCTTCGAGATGGATCAATACACCCAGTTGGTCCACGCAAACTATCAGAGCCAACTGAGTAGCGGCATTTGGCCTTCTATCACGAATCATGACTACTATGCATATCTGAGCTTCTCTGATCAAATCCGTCAAGACAAAAAACTCAACTACATGGTCTGGCTTCTCTCCACCCTTACGGACAGCTCTGTAGACAGACTCAAAAGAACCGCTACGTCTAATATAGACAACAAGCTCGATATTGACGCGTCGGTCGAAACCAATATTAAGATCCTTCTCAACCTGTTAAATATCATGGATGTGGATCTCGACCGTGCAGACCGTGTGTTGAGAGAATTCGACACGATCGACAGGATTTTTCCCTTGTCTTCCTCGTCCTGGAAAAGCATCGGAAAGTTGGTGCTCGACGGCCTTGGCATCGTGTCCGATGCCGCCTTCTTTGAGCTGGATCTCTCCCTCGACGCAAAGAAGGCGATGGGGGTGTCTATCGACAGCGAGCTTGTCCATCTCGGATTTTTAGAGTTTTCTGACGGATTTGTCAGCGAAGTCTTTGACAAAGCCGAAGATTATCTTCTCCTTGAAAAGATGCTGCAAAGTTATAAAGCCCATCATGCATTTTTGACATCGATCATCGATCATACATCAAATGAGAAGTTGCGCCTTGCAGCCAAGGCGCTTCGAGACTTCACCCATCAAACTTTTTCTATCAAACTTCAACTGAGCGCAGAGCTGATTAAAAGCGAAACGGTCAAATTAAGTATGGACTACGCATTAGAGGACCTGGCCGAATCCTTTTATGATCGATATTCAATGAATCCCAATCTCTGGGAACCATCCCAACAGAGCATTGCCACGACAGCGAGCGACTTGGTGAAGTTCGCCAAAGCATTTAAAATAGGTGCAAAGATCGGCGTGTTTGCAGGGGACGCATTGGTCGGCGCCTCAAAGATGGTGGAGCGGGTGTATGAGATCAACACCTTGTCAGATATCCACAGAGCACTTGTGGAAGATATGGAGAATTACAAAGGTGCTGGCGTACACGACTATGAAAAAATCCATCGCGCGTATGAGACGATGAAAAACGTGATGTATGTCAATCTGCGTGGCAACTACTGTTTCTATGAAATGATCCAATCCGACTCACAGTTACTTAGCCTCTGGCATAAATTCTACGGTCGAAATGTCGACACGGATGAATGGATGCAAAAGACGCTAGACATTCACAAGGAGCAGGTAGGGATTTTAACAGGAGAGGGATATTACCCGAATATCTTCTTTAGCCTAAAAGACAATCAAGATGAAGTATTTGCGTCCATGGTGCAAGGCTACTTGCCATTTCTCAAAAGATTGCAGGAAGATCCCGCCGGCGTCGCTTTGGAGTTTGGACTGTTTGAAGATCCGTACTATAGCTATCCGCCGCAGGAGCAGCATGCTGACAATATCTATGATGTAGGGTATGCCTTTGCTGATCTGGATCTAGACGGTATTCCCGAACTGATCCTTCGTACATCCACTCATAACGGGATGTTTTGCACCTTCAACGTATTTACTTTGCGTTCAGGCGTCATGGAGAAGATGATCAGCATCAACGGATTTTACTTTGCCTATTCAAAAGAAAACATTTATGTCGAATATCTGGATTCTGATTTGACTTGGCTGACGGTGTTTCTTGCCCAAGTGCCGATCTCTTCGATGAGAGAGCGCCAAGTATGGTATGTGACAGATTATTATCCCGATATTGCCCACTTTCAGATTGATTCCAGCGGGAACTTCGTTCCTGATGATCCTGCGCAGACATATGTCTTTGAAGATCAGGGGGTGAAAGTGTTCTATGCTCACGCAGGCGTTCTGAGCATCCGACAGACAGTCGATCAGATGGCATCGGAGGGGGCGAAGCAGTTGTGGTTTACTTCTCTGCTCGCCGGTCCTTCCATTGAATCAGAGATGAAACAGGCTGCAAGTTCTTTTAGCTATCATCATGAAGAAGGGTACCCCCTTGACACACTGCATGAAAATGTAAAAAAATTCCTCTACCGGGATGACGGCGTACCCTATGAAGAATATAACCAAGCCCAAAGCGTTCCCGCTATCGATCAGCCGCTCCCGGACAAGGTGATCATCAAAAATGCTGATGAGATGACGGTTGTAGGGCATGTCGCGTATAAAACCGGCCAAGACGCAATGAACAGAACCGTTGAATACACAGCGATCGAATTTGATGAGCCGATGGAGCTGACCATACAATACGAGGGATATTCGCCCTCTGATCTGACCCTTCATTGGATCCAAGTCCCCGATGGTCCTCTGAGCGATCTGGCGGAGGGGACGCTTGTCGAAGTGAGGGGAAAAGTACTTCTCCGGCAGACCGCCCATCATCAGACGCCCGTCGTGTTTGTGAAGATTTACTCTTTTGACATTTTGAACTGACAGCAAAAAAGCGATCGAACAGATCGCTTCTTTTTCATTTAAGTAGTGAACGACTACTCTCGAATAAAGTTCATCGACGGTTTGGGTTCCTTTTGTGGAGGAGGCGTTGTTCCGCTTTTCATGTTCTTTAAAATCCACGCCATATTGCGGCTGATCTCTTTTAAGACAGCGGTGCCTTCTTGGTCTTTTAGCACTTCTCCAGGGGCAGCTCCGTACAGCACAGGCCAATAGCTTCCCGTGGCAAGAATCATCTCCGCATAGGTAAGATAGTGGAGCAGAGACTGAAAGGCGGGAAGTCCTCCGGCTCGTCGGACACAGACAAAAGCTGCGGCCACTTTGTGGCGAAACGGATTGACAGGTGCTCTCGAGGTGGCGAAGAATGCGCGGTCTAGAAATGACTTCATTGTCCCTGTTATCCCTGAATAGTGCACAGGAGAAGCAAGTAAGACAGCGTCTGCCTGCGCTATTTTGTCAATGCCTTCATTCACAGGATCATCATCAAACACACATTTGCCTGATTTTGTCTTCGCGCAGTGATTACAGGCTGTGCAGCCCCTGATCACCTGAAGACCGAGGTCAAATTTTTCTAATTCAATGCCGTGCAGGGCAAGTTCTTCTTTTACGAGTTCAATGCCCGTCGAGGTATTCCCGTGTATGTGGGGACTTCCGTTGATGGCGAGTACTTTCATGATCATGCCTCCTTGCGTAAAAATATGTGATTAATGTATGGTTTCTTATTCGATGCACTCCGGCCTTTTGTGGTAAGGGGATTCTACTCTCTATTGCCAGAGCCATTCTCTGTCCTTCGCCGATCTCTTTATCGAGATCTTTAAGCGAAAAGACAAGCTTCCAAGAGATAAACCGATGAAGGTTAGGTGGCGCTGACCATCATGGTTATCTTCTGTTAGGAACAAAATGTCTATCTATTATATCATATCATCCGAACCATATCCTAAGTGAAACATCTACTTATAGATGAAATCCGTCTGTCTCCTTTTCTTCTCCCTCGGGTATACTAAACAATAACTTGTATGCAGGAGTGAATATGAATCCACAAGATATGTCACGAAAAGAGCTCTCCAAGGATCTCGCCCGTTTGCAACGAGAGATAAAAGACAAAGGCATTCCCGTCCTTGTCATCTTTGAAGGCTGGGAAAATGCCGGAAAAGGTCGTATGATCCAGGCATTGATCCGGGACATGGACCCTAGGAGCTTTAAAGTACAGGTCTTTGACACGCCAACAGATGAAGAGAACAGAAAGCCTTTTCTCTGGCGTTTTTGGAACCGTTTTCCCAAAAGAGGAGATTTTGCTTTCTTTGACCGCTCTTATTATCAGACCTTCACCGAAACCCATCTTTTAGGAAGAGGGCTTGAACAAGACAATCTCAAAGATATTTTTGATCTCGAACGCTCTCTTACAGCAGACGGGATGCTAATCCTTAAGTTTTTCCTCGTTGTCAGTAGACAAGTGCAGATTGAAAGACATAATGAAGTGGCCTTTAATCCCGCCACCGCCTTTCGCGTCACGCAAAGAGATCTCGATCAGATCGGCAACTACGACGCCTTTGAGAAACTCTTTGATCAGATGTTAAAAAACACATCCTCAGATTTTGCTCCATGGCATATTGTTGATACCAGCAATGAAAAGCATGCGGCAGAAGAAATCCTTCGTATCGTGCACCGCTCGCTTACCGATGCACTCGCTTCAGAAAAGAAGCCGGCTACATCCAGAGATATTATGGATATACCGAATCTTCTGAGCGAAGTGGACCTGGATGTGCGAATCGAAAAAAGTGTCTATGAGCAAAAACTTGATCCTCTTCAGGAGAAAGCAAAAGACCTTGCCTACACCCTCTACACCCGAAAAATCCCTACGGTGCTTGTCTTTGAGGGATGGGACGCTGCTGGAAAAGGCGGAGCCATCAAACGCCTGACGCGAGAAATGGATCCGCGGGGCTATGAAGTAGTGCCGATTGCGGCACCGACTCCTGTGGAGCATCAATACCACTATCTCTGGCGCTTCTTTGTCCATCTGCCTAAGACAGGCCATATGACCATCTTTGACCGCAGTTGGTACGGAAGACTCATGGTCGAGCGAGTGGAAGGTTTTGCCCAGCCCGAAGAATGGGATCGTGCCTTTGAAGAGATCAATGAATTTGAAGAACATCTCAGCAACTGGGGGGCCATCGTGCTCAAGTTCTTTATCCATATCGATCCTGACACCCAGCTCGAGCGCTTTGAAGCGCGCGAAGAAGATGAAAGTAAAAACTACAAAATCACCGATGAAGACTGGCGCAACAGAGATAAATGGTATGAATACGAAGAAGCCATCAACGAAATGCTCTGGCGCACCGACACCTCCCGTGCTCCTTGGATCATTGTGGAGGGCAATCAGAAAGAACACGCACGCATCAAAGTGCTAGAGACGTTTATAAATGCAGCCGAAAAGAGACTCGAGGAGGAGTACTATGACCAATAAACTCTATTATAACGGGAAATGGCAAGACCCTTTACACCAAGACACAATAGCCGTGGAAAACCCCGCCACCCGTGAAATCATCGCCCATGTGCCTGCCGCTTCAGAAGAAGAAGTCAACCTCGCCATCGAGCATGCCGCTCGAGCGCTTCCTGACTGGCGCGCAACGCCCGTAGAAAAACGGATTGAGCTGATGGAAAAGTTTGTCACCATTTTAGAGTCGCGCCAGGAAAAGCTGGCGGAGATTATAACCTCCGAACTCGGCACACCGGTGAGACTGGCCCTCAATATGCACGTTCGAGGCTATCTGCAAAATATCCGCAACGACATGAAGATTGCTAAAACGTATCCTTGGGTCGATGAGTATGACGGCTACAAAGTGTACAAGGAAAGTGTCGGTGTTGTGGCTTGCTTGACGCCTTGGAATTATCCCATGGGACAGGTCATCTTAAAAATCGTCCCGGCTCTTCTTGCAGGCAATGTGGTGCTCTTAAAGCCTTCACAGAAAACACCTCTTGTTGCCTATGAAATCACCAAAGCCATCGATGAGGCGGGCTTCCCCGCCGGCGTCTTTTCTCTTCTTCCTGGCAGAGGGGCGGAAGTGGGCAATGTCCTCGCCACGCATCCTCTTGTGAACCTCGTTACCTTCACCGGTTCCACTAAGGGCGGAACAGAAGTAGCCAAACTTGCACAGGATGATGTAAAGCGAGTGGTGCTGGAGCTTGGTGGTAAGAGCCCCAGCGTGATTCTCGAAGGAGCAGATCTTGAGCTCGCGCTCAAACGAACACTTGACAAAGTCTTTCTCAATACCGGCCAGACTTGCTCTGCTTTCTCACGTCTTTTGGTTCCTAAGAGCATGAAGGAAGAAATTGAGAAACTGGCGTGCGAGAAAATAAAAAATTATTCTGTCGGAGATCCTCTGGATAAAGACGTACGTATCGGGCCACTAAACGGAACGGCACAAAAGGAAAAAGTACTCAAGTACATGAACATCGCCAAGGAAGAAGGCGCACGGCTTCTGTGCGGCGGCGAATATGAAGAACTCGAAGGGTACTACTTCCCACCCACGATCTTCACTGATGTCGACAATCTTTCGCGACTAGCTCAAGAAGAAATCTTTGGTCCCATTCTCTGTATCACAGAATATGACGGAATCGACGAAGCGATCCGTTTGGCCAATGAAACCGTATACGGACTCTCCGGCGCCGTCTTCGGCCCGGAAAAAGAAGCGTTTCACGTCGCATCGAATATACGAGCGGGTGTCCTCGTCGTCAATGACGGCAAGCAGACGACAGCCGGACCCTTTGGCGGTATGAAGCACTCCGGCTACGGAAGAGAAGGCGGTATCTACGGATTTGAGCCATTTGTCGAATTAAAGGTTATCTATGGCGAGTAAGCTATCATTAACTACTACAGAAGCGATTAGTAAGAAGTTTCAACTGGATCGTTTCACCCGCAGGGCGCTTGTCAACCTTCCTGAAGCGGCTCCGGAACTGGCCGAAGTCGAAGGAGATCGAGACCTTTTGAACCCTCCTTACGAACTGATCGTCACATTTGTCAAAGATCTCGACGTCTGGAAAAAGTTTCTGACAAAAGTCAGCAGAGAAGATCTCCTCAGCGAAGGAGGTGTGATCTATTTCCTGTATCCCAAGCGAGGTAACAAAGTGTATGATACCTTTATCCATCGCGATGACATCTTCCCCACTCTCAAGGTAGATGACGATGACGGATACTTTCAGGGAAGCGATCTCAAATTTAACCGAATGTTTTCTCTCAATGATGTCTTCACCGTGGTGGGAGTAAAGAAATTATCCAAGCGCCCTGCTCCCTCCACAGGACCTTCGCAAAGAGTGGGAGACTATGAACATCGCCTGGGCGAAGTGGAAGAGCTTCTCCTTAAAAACCCTGACGCTTTGGAGTTTTATCGTTCCCTGACGCCGGGTTACCGGCGAAACTACGCTCGTTTTATTTTGGGCGTAAAGACGGAAGCCACAAAACAAAGCCGCTTGGAAAAAGCCGTTCGCTTTTTAGAAGAAGGCAGAAAAACGCCGTAAAGGAGCAGTGTATTATGTCAATATTTACCACATCAAGGAATCACCGCATTCACTACATAGACAAAGGAAAAGGGGAACCCGTCGTCTTGGTCCACGGATGGAGCGGCAGTACCGCAAACTTTGTCTTCCTAAAGAAAGATCTTTTGGAAGCAGGCTACCGTGTCATTGCCATGGATCACATAGGACACGGTGAATCCCAAATACCTGACACACTGCCTCTGATCGAAAATCTGGCGGATGATCTTCACGAGCTGTTGGAAAGTTTGCACCTGGAGTCATTTACTCTTCTTGGCTATTCAATGGGTGTATACGTCTCTTTTGAATACCTCCTAAAATACGCCCCGTCAAATATCAAACATCTGATCCTTGTCGATATGACGCCTCGTCTTGTCGCTGACAAAGAAGCGAAGACAGGACTCTATCATGCCGGTGTCACAAAAGAAGACGTCCCCGTTTTCCTTAAAGAGATGCGAGAAGACTTCAAAAAGTGGTGGTTTGGATTTTTTGAAAAAGTATCCCTTCTTCGGATGACACCGGAGACAGAAGAGATGGCCATGGAAGCCCTGGGTGACTATAACCTCGATGTCCTCGTGACCCTGTTTAATGATATGTTCACCAAAGACTATCGAGGAAAACTCGACAACATAACAGTCCCTGCAACGCTTATCTACGCAGATCCCGGGAGCCTCTACAGCATCCACGATGCAAAGGCTATGAAAGAAGCTCTTCCGCAGCTCGAACTCGTTCCCGTGAAGAATTCTACACACCTTCTTGTGATCACCCATCCTGTAGATTTTAACCAAGCGGTCTTTCGCATTTTAGAAAAATAAGTGCCGATTTTACTCCCTCCTAACCGAGGGAGTTTTGTTATGCAGACATCTGTACCCATTAGCGGATAGTACATTTGTTGTTTGCCTCTATAATAAAGACAGGTATACCTATCAAGAGAGAGGAACGAATCCATGAATCACTTATTTAGAAGAAGAGTCCTTGCCATAAGTACATTCGTCCTTCTGGCTCTTTTGTGCGGATGTATGCAGGTGGAACAGGTGGAAGAGGAAAAAATGACCGGGAAAGAAACCATCTTCGAAATCAGCCCAAAAACGATTACCCCTCAAGATGGTCGCATCGAGTCTTTCTTTCTCCATACCATCGGAAATACGGAGTTTCAGGATGGGAGCATCTATGTCAGCATCGATCCGTATGATCCACAAGATAGAATCATGCAGATTCGTATAGGAGACAATGCTTCCATCTTTCAAGAAAAAGGTTATGTGCTCATGGTAGATTCGATCGGTGAGACACCATGGGATAACGTAGCATACACCATAGCAGTAGATGAAGCACTTTTAATCGATCTCACAGACATCGTGAGTCAAAGCGATCTGTATACCTTCAGCGGAAAAACGAGTTGGACTGAAGGCCTTCCTCTCAGTGCTGGAATGTCTATGCTCCGTGTGACCTACGTCTCCGGAAATAACCTATCGTACTCAGAAAATGGCAATATTTCCAGAGTCGCTCAAGATCTCTCAGAGAGAGTCCGCCCTCTTTTAATCAAGGTGCTTGAAGAGAACCAACTTTCTTTTCTGCCACTACTTAATGTCTATCATTCACTCCCCACTCCAACAGACTGGATAGAGGAAATCTCATTGAGCCGCTCGCATGAAACGGCGATCAATACCTTCTCGTTCCATGTCAACTTTTCTCCTTCAGGGAGTACACTCACAGGAGACTGCCAAGATAATGAGGGAGTTTATCACTGCGAGAACGTCACCCTCGAGGAAGAGGAAGCCCAGGACATTTTAAGCATATTACGTGAAGCAAAGTTCTATTATCAGCCCTCTGAAGAGGCCGATCCGGAGGAATCCTACGGTTCTGCTCTCCATGTAAAATCACGAGCTGGAGAAGACATTCAAGCCGTTCAACACATCAGCACCGATCTCGAAGCGAAATTCAACTTGGAGGAATTTTTGTCTTATCTGACACAAAAATACAGTGAATCCCAACCAGCGCATTGATTCTCTAAAAACCTAGCTTCATTTCCAAAAATAAGTATGATCTGATACCTAGAGCTTAAAAGAGGCCTTCCTTGTCTTGGATGGTCTCTTCTCTTTTTCTACATGAAATGTGTACCCTTTTGCGGATAGAAAGACGGGCCACCTCTCCTCTACAATAAAAGTAACTACATAAACAGGAGGACGTGTCGATGTACCGCCTTGAAGTAAAAAGGATGATCATCTTTCTCACTCTCTTGTTGCTTTTCTTTCTTACCAGCTGTATGCAAAATGGCGCTGAAACGCCCGGCCAACACGTCCCTATAAAGTGGCTGTTGATGCCTATCGCTCCAGAAAATGGAACCCTCCGCTCTTTCTCATTGCAAAGCGCATGCGAAGGAGAGTTTCAATGGGGAAAAATGGAACTATCTATCGGTCCCTATGACCCACAGGACAAGTATTTGACTACAAAGACAAATGACGACATCGCCCTTTTTGAAGAAATGGGATACTTTTTAGATATAAAAGTATATGGCGACTACTACGAAAGCGAACCACTGAGCGTTGTTCTCCCAGTAAACGAAACGTTTCTCATGGAACTTACCCGAGCGATCGATCGCTCGGGACTCACTAGTAAGAGCAGTGTATTTGATGAGGTAGAGGAGATTTCTCAGGACACTTCTCATTTTCTTGTGACTATGGATTATTCCTCCGATAAAAAGATGAGCTACTCCCTACCAATAGAAAGCAATGCTGTTTCAGAAGACTTTTTTAGGCAGATCTATCCCCTACTCCATAAAGAACTGAAAAAATATTCTCACTCATTTATACCGTTTTTGAATATACTACCGGGGATTTCCCCCAATCCTCAGTGGATCCAAACCTTCTCTTTTCATCGCAGCTCCGACAAACTTGAAAACAACACCCATTTTTCCTTTACGCAAGTTTCCGGTGAGCCTGTTTTTTCAGGGAGTTTCTACTCTACCGAAACAAAGCAATTAGTATTTTGTGACCATGTCGTGCTCACACCGAAGGAAGAGAAGAAACTGCTGGAGCTTTTTGTCCAATCAAAATTCTTTTTCTTGCCGGAAGAAGCTGCAGAGAACCATGATCTCCCACTCTGCGAAGGCATAGAGCAAGTTAGCCTCGTCTCATTTTCTACCGAAAAAGGACGTGATGAGGCAGAAAATTATTGGATCGCTCCCGGACCATGTACAGATTGGGATTGTAAGTCTTCCTTTTTCCTTCTACTGACGGAACTGACCGAAAAATACGCAGAGATCTATTGATTCTCCTCTTTTGTATTTCTATTTTTCATCCACTCTCTATTCACTTGGATGAATTTCAAGCATTTTTTGCATTATGCAGCGTTCCTGCCAAATGTTGGGCTTATATTCTCTTGCACGGGTATGTATATTTATTAGATGCAAGGAGGAATCAATGAAAACGATTACAAAAGATAAGATAGTCTATACATTTGATAAAGAAAACGTTCCGGTGGAAAGGATTTCTTCGGGAGAAACCATCCGCATCGAAACGTGTGATTGCTTTACCGATACAGTGACATCGGAAGACGATCTGATGATGGATCTGGATTTTAGTAAGATCAATCCGGCGACAGGTCCCATTTACGTAGAAGATGCCATGCCCGGCGATGTGCTTAAGGTCGAGATCCTCAAAATAGATCTCGAGCCTCTTGGAATTATGGCTGTAGGAGAAGGTCTGGGACTCTTGGGAGAACACGTGACCTCCGCTCAGACAAAACTCTTTCCTATAACAAATGACACAGTGGATATGTTCGGGCTGACACTCCCTCTTACGAAGATGATCGGAGTGATAGGTACTGCACCGGCAGGAGAAGCCGTGCCAAACGGTACTCCAGACGAACATGGTGGCAATATGGACTGCACCATTATAAAAGAAGGCTCCACCCTTTATCTGCCCGTCGGTGTAGAAGGAGCACTCTTTGCCCTTGGCGATCTGCACGCATTGATGGGCGATGGAGAAATCAGTGTCAGCGGTGCAGAGGCCGCCGGCGCCGTAGAGGTGAAAATTTCCGTGATAAAAGATTATGCGCTTCCGACTCCTTCTGTCTTGACAAAAGATTTCTTTGCCACGTTGTCATCAGCTGAGACGATGGAAGCAGCATCTAAAGACGCGTCGAAAAAAATGATCGATTTTCTTGTATCGAATGCAAACCTACACTTCAATGAAGCCTACATGCTTCTATCCGCCGCTGGAAAGCTGGCCGTATGCCAGGTGGTGGATCCTCTTTTGACCATGCGAATGGAGCTCAATAGAGAATATCTGGATACTCTGATGGGAAAAGAGTGGAGTAAGTAGATTAAGGCAAATAGGAAAAAAAGACAATCTCTTCAGATTGTCTTTTTCTCTGTCCAATTAAGATAAGAATAAGGCTCATGTGATTAAATGCTTTTAGATACTGACGTATCTCTAAGAAGGCTCAAAATAACACTTTTACCATCGAGATCTCATCCATAAATGTTCCATCGCTTTTTTTTGCAGCGTCTTTGAGCCGCCCGTATTCTATAAATCCTGCTTTTTCATAGAGTTTTCTTGCCCGGACATTTTCAGAGAAGACCTCCAGCTCAAGTTGTCGAAAGCCAAGTGTTCGCGCTGTATCGATGGCGAGCTTTGTCATTTCTATTCCCAATCCCTTGCCCCACTCCGACTGATTGATGGCGATGCCAAATACTGCTCTGTGCACACCTTTTGAGAGTTCTGTTCTTGGATAGACGTTCGTACTGGCGACAATTTCACCATCTTTTTCTGCCAAGATCATGGCGCGAAGGGGATGCATTTCATACATTTCAAGGAGTTCTTCTTCATCTTGCAAAGTGACGGTACACTCGACGGGGGTCCTCAGCAGATATTCTGTCTCACTGGACCACTGATAAAGGAGTTTTAGAAGTTCCACCGCATCACTTTTTAACGCTGATCGAACAAGATATTTTTCTCCATTTTTTAAGGTTATCTCACTCGGTTGGATTTTCATTTGATGCCCTCAAAAACTCTTTTATTTCATCGAGTTCTTCCTCGCTGAACACGCGAAAACCATCTTGTATTAGTTTTCTTGTTGTCACACCCTGCCCTTTTATGATCGACCCGCTAAACGTTCCATCATATATTTGATTCACTCCACACGATGGGCTGCGCTCCTTCAAAATGGCAACATCAATGTTTTTAAAGCGCGCTCTCTCCAGAGCAATATCGGCTCCCCATTCAAAAACCTCCGTCACGTCATTTCCCATACTGGTGATGACACGTTCCCCCACAATTTCTGCAGGAGACCTTGGCGTAGGAAGTCCGCCTTCTACTTCCGGACAGATGAAATAGAGCTTCTGTCCTTCTAGTAATGACAAAAGCTCCGTATTGATGATTCGTTTGGCATCATAACGGCAAGGTGCTCCCATGAGGCAGCGGCTGACGAGAATCTTCAATAGCCTAGTTCCTCTCCTATAAGTATAATTTCTGTATCGTTTTTAATACTGGAACTCCAAGTATATACCATCATCATGCGACAGATGCGTTGTTCGACCTGACAATCATAGCATTTTTCTACTTCTGCTGTGGCACATGGAGTTTTCAGATGAAAACGTTTGGCATTTCTGGGCGCTGCGACATTTTTCGCGCGATCAATTGCACTTTCGAGATCCGGCGTCAGCTTATTCGTCCCTGCTATAAAGTACACCTTGCAGTCTCCATAGGCAGACGTGGTAATCCGGTTACCTTTTCCGTCGATGTTGACAAATTCTCCCGTCTGGGAAATGGCGTTGATTCCACAAATATATACGTCACACTCCGCTTCTTTTTGCCTCTGCAGAGCAGGATCCAGTCGCCAGTGCCAATACACATCGTTGTGTTTGCCTAGACTTTCAAAAATGCCAAGCTCCTGCGATGTCACCGAACCGCCCATAGCCACCTTCTTCCCATCAATCTGCTCATTGAGATAGTCGGCGGCTTCTTCTTTTGTCTCAAAATATCTGGGGAGATACCCTCTTTTTTGTAAGTTTTTCAGCGTCGTTTCTACCATATGCTCCTCCTCTTTTGCACATCTCAAGCGAATTCATCTCCCACACTAAGGATCCTACCTATTGGAAAGAAGGATTGGTTTTTGTGAAACGAAAGCGTCAACGCTCGCGTTCTACATCCAGGTGAACCATCAACTCTTCTGATGGCCAAGTAATGAATACCTTGTCTCCCGGGAATATTTTCTTCCTTCTTGCGCGGACGGGTTCACCGTTGACGAGAACACTCCCCTCTTCAAGGAGAATTTTTGTCAATCCACCACTGGGAAGAATGTCGGCAAATTTCAAAAGTGCATCCAACGCAATATATTCGGTCTCAATCGTCACTTTCATTACTGATTGATCCTGATCGGTACGAGATAGAAGGTAAAGCTGTCATCATCGGTCGGACTGATACGGCAGGGTCGCTGAGAAGTTGTCAGACTCATGGTCACATGTTCACTCTCCATCGTGCGAAGCGCCTTCAAGAGATAGTTTGGATTGAGTCCGATGCGGATGTCATCTCCCTGTTTTTTTATCTCAACTTCTTCTTTTGCCTGACCAGTTTGTGCACTGGAGGTAATCTTCAATGTGTCATCTTCGAACTGGCAGACCACGAGATAATTTTTGCTCTGATTGGCCATGATCGCTGCTCGGTCAATGGCGCTGAAGAACTCTCGATGATCCATCTCTACGTGAATGGCAAAGTCATCGGAGATGACCTGCTTGTAATTGACGTACTCTCCTTGAAGAATTTTTGAAATAATGAGGACATTATCAAAGGAGAAAGAGATGTAGTTGTCTGTCACCTGCAGGAGAATCTCATCATCTACGTTATAGGCGATAATGCGCTGCACCTCGCGAAGTGTTTTTCCGGGAACGACCACATGGATGTTTTCTCCGGAGATGATCGGCACTTTTTTAATAGCAATACTGTAGCCGTCGATGGAGATCATCTTCATCTCATCCCCCTCGATTTCCATCAGACTTCCCGTGAGAATGGGCCTCGTCTCATCCGTCGAAATGGCGAAATTCGTCATCTTAATCAGATTGGAGAACATCCCCTGGTTCATGCGGATCTCTTGACCGCCTTCCACCAGAGGGATTTGCGGAAAGTAAGAGGAATCCATCATCAACAGACGATACGATGCATGACCGCAGATGAGAGATAGGGTGTCTTCATTTTTACTTAATGTCAAAGCATCATCGGGAAGCTTTCTGATCAATTCGTTAAATAGCTGGAAATCAATGAGAACATGGCCTTTTTCTTCCACCAGAGCCGGTGTCTCTATTTGAATGGACAGCGAGAGGTCGTTTGTCTTCATATGAAGATGATCATCAAAAGCCTCTATGTAGACACCTTTTAGTGCCTCAAGTGTTGTTCTACTGGAAACAGCCTTTGATAAGATATTGAGAGCATAGAGCATTTCTCTTTGATTGACAGTGAACTTCATGGAGCCTCCTCATATAGATATACAGTATATATAACCTTAGTAGTATTAGTAGGGCCTGTGGATTTGTGGATAAGCTCTGGAAACGTGGCAGATCACAGGCTTTACAGCGTGGATAAATCTGTGGATGACGATGGGACAATATAAATGATTTTCAACAGCCTTTTTTGTCCACAGAATAAAGGATGTTTTCCACAATTCTCTGTGGATTATTCTATCAATCGTTTCTTCAGATTTTCAATCATTTCTTTGGTGTCACTACGCGTCTGGATTTCCTTCGTAATTTTATCGCAGGCATGTACGACGGTCGAATGGTCTCGATTTCCAAAGATCTCTCCTATCTTAGGAAGAGAATAATCGGTCATCTCTCTGACGAGATACATGGCGATCTGCCTGGGATAGGCAATCTTTTTTGTGCGTTTGGGAGAATCGAGCTCTTTTTCCGTCAGATCATACGTTTCACAGATAATCTGACGAATGACATTGTGGTCGATAATTTTTGGAAGGGAGTTGTCTATTAAGTCTCGAAGCGCTTCTACACAGAGTTCGAGTGTTACCGTCTGGTTGACAAGAGAAGCAAAGCTTGAGACTTTTGTAAGAGCTCCTTCGAGTTCGCGGATATTGTTTTTAATGTGTTTGGCAATATATTCCGTGACCTCATCGGGAATTTCTTTTCGATCGCGCTCGGCTTTCTTCTTTAAAATAGCGATACGCGTCTCATAGTCAGGCGGGGTGATATCCGTAATCAGGCCCCATTCAAAGCGAGATCGAAGTCGCTCCTCAAGACTTTTCATTTCTTTTGGCGATCGGTCACAGGTCAAGACGATCTGCTTGTTATTATTGTAGAGCTCATTGAATGTATGAAAGAACTCTTCTTGCGTCTGTTCTTTCTTGGCAATAAACTGAATATCATCTATTAATAGTACATCCACGCTTCGGTAGCGTTCGCGGAAGGAATTGTTTTTTCCGCTCTGGATGGAATTGATAAAATCATTGGTGAATGTTTCGCTTGAAACATACAGGACTTTACTGGCTGGATTTTTTTGGCGCACATAGTGGCCGATCGCCTGCATCAAGTGCGTTTTACCGAGCCCCACACCACCGTAGATAAACAAAGGATTATAACTTCGGCCGGGCATTTGGGCGACGGCTACGCTGGCAGCATGCGCAAAACGATTGTTGCTTCCTACGACAAAATCTTCAAATATATAATTGCTGTTGAGACGGGTGGAACTAAAAGCAGGGGCTGATGGGGATCCGATCGTGAGTCCTTCTAGATCTTCATCGGCCAAAACGGCAAAATCTTTTCTCATGCCGCTCAGTTGGAAATAAGCTTCTCCCAACTTGATATGACGTTTACTATTTAGTATGACCTCTCTGTTAAAAGCGCTCGGCGCTAACAGATACATCGTGTGTTCATCCTCTCTGATTAATTCAAGAGAACTGATCCACGTGTTGTAGTCGACACTGTCCATCGTGCGACTGAGTTCTTCTTTTAAATGATTCCAAGTGACCTCTCTTTGCATAACTCTCCTCGCTGTCCACAAGTATATCCACAAGTTTTTCACTTGCACTTACTCACAAAATATCCACAATTTAGGTAGAAGGGTTGTGTATAAAATTTTCTGCAAAATATCCCGGAGGCGAATAAAAGGTTTATTTTGGTTATCTCACAGGTTGTCGGTTCGTACTTGTGGATAATTGACCGCTTTTCCACAAAGTTATCCACAGCATGTTAAGCTTAGGGGAAAAAAAAGCAGCCAGCTAAGACTTTATCCACAATTTTCTCAACTATAACATTAGGAAACGAGGTTGACAACCAAAAAACCCCGGTTATCCACAACGAGAATCGGTGATAAGTAAACCGTTGTTTGACTTCACCTTCACTTGTCTATATAATGAGGTGGCGTAAGTTATCTCTCATTGTTTTTTGGAAAGAGGAGGTGGGATCATGAAAATGACATTCCAACCAAAGAAAAGGCAAAGAGCAAAAGTTCATGGGTTCCGAAGCCGCATGAGCACCAAAGCCGGTCGCCGTGTGCTAAAGAGCCGCCGCTCCAAAGGCCGTAAAGTTCTCAGCGCATAGACCCCATTCGGTGGTCTTTTTTGTGCTTGCGGAAGAATATGGACTGGAAGAAGCTCAATAACAACAGAGACTTCCAGCGGGTGTACTCCCGGGGTAGGTCCCTGGTAACTAGGTATTTCGTGATCTACTATCTTCCGCAGAAGGTGGGACATCACAGAATCGGCTTTACCGTCAGCCGAAAAATCGGCGGTGCTGTCGTACGTAATCGGGTGAGAAGACGGCTCAAGGAAATGTTCCGTTTGATCAACCCTTCCCTGCCTAAAAGCATGGATGTCGTCATCGTTGCCAGAGGGCGGGCAAAAGAAGGCAATTTCGATCAGATGCGTTCTCTTATGGATTCGAAATTTCGAGAAATTGCCTGAGAGGTGCCATGAAAACCGTTCTTTTGGCTCTGATCCGTTTTTATCAGCGGGTCATCTCTCCGTTGAAACCTCCGTCGTGCCGCTTTATTCCCACCTGCTCGGAGTACTCGAAGCAGGCAATAGAAAAGTATGGCGCTCTAAAGGGAGGTTGGCTAAGTATCAAGCGCATCAGTAAATGCCACCCCTTTCATTCGGGAGGTGTGGACCCTTTAGAATAAGGAGGACGCAAGTCCATGACTAAACTTTTCGGCAGTTTTCTGCGAATACTCTTTGATCTTATAGGAAACTACGGCTGGACAATCATTGTCTTTACGATCATTGTCCGCATTGTGCTCTTTCCGCTCTCGATTCAGCAGCGAAAGAGCATGGAAGTGCAGAAGAAACTCAACCCTCAGGTTCAGGAACTCCAAAAAAAGTACGCCAAGGATCCTCAGACACTCAACGCTAAGACCATGGAACTTTATAAAGAGCATAAATACAACCCGTTGTCGGGATGTCTGCCCATGCTGGTGCAGATTCCTGTCATTTGGTCGCTCTTCTCTCTGTTTCGCAATGCGCATGAGTACATTCCTGCCGATGCTCTTCATCAGGCGTTTTTATGGCTTCCCAACCTGATCGCACCTGACACCCTGAATAATATACTCCCAGGCGTAGAAATGTTTAGCAAACTACCGGGAGTTCTGCCCATTATTGCTGCGTTCTTTACGTATTTGACCAGTAAGCGCGCACAGGCACAGACCGCTGCAGCCACCGCAGCCTCAGGCCAAAAAGGTCCGAATATGTCGGCGATGACCATCATGTTTCCCATCATGATTCTCGTTTTCGGCGCCAGTTATTCTGCCGGACTGATTTTATACTGGGCAGTCAGCAATATCATTCAATTCCTCCAGGATCTGATTATCGCTCAAATGGTATCAAAGGAGAATGTTTCATGAAAAGCGTGGAAAAACACGCCCGGACCGTTGAGGAAGCGTTAGAGCTTGCTCTGATCGCACTCAATGCGACGGAAGATGAAGTGGACGTGGAAGTGTTGGAAAAAGATTCCAGCGGATTCCTCGGACTCTTTGGCGGACGTGAGGCTCACATTCGCGTTACATTAAGAGAAGTACCTGAAGAAGAAGAAAAAAAATCGGACGACGTGTTTGCTCCGGAAAACGTCGTTCTTGAAGAACTGCAACAGCTGGGCATTGAAGTGGATGAACCCGCTGTGCAGAAAGAAGAACAAGATCCCAAAGAATTCCTTGCTGAATTTCTAGAAGATCTGCTTCAAAAAATGTATCTGGATGCAACGGTTGACATCCACGAAGGTGTCGATGGACTCGAAGCTATTGTGGATGGAGAAGACATGAGTCTTCTCATTGGAAGAAGAGGAAGAACGCTCGATGCTCTTCAGTACATCACCAATCTCGTATTCAACAGAAAACGAGACGAATATATCCATGTGCTTGTCGATTCGCAGAACTATCGTGCGAAGCGCCGGGACACTCTTGAACAGATGGCTCGCCGCATGGCAGAAAAAGCCAAGAGACAGCGTAAAGATATCATTCTTCACCCGATGAATGCGTATGAGCGTCGCATTGTTCACTCGGCGCTGCAGAAAGATCCACATGTATCTACGCGTTCTGAAGGGAAAGATCCCAACAGACAAGTGATTATTTTCTTAAACCGTTAAGACCCGGGTCACCGGGTTTTTTTTGACAAAGGAGTCTATATGAGTACGATCGCCGCTATTTCTACGGCAGCCGGAGTGGCTGCACTGGGAATCATTCGGCTGAGCGGTCCGAAGAGTGGTGAGATTCTTGAAACACTCTTTCGAGGTCCCCGCTCCCCTGTCAAAAATCCCCGCATGCTCTGTTATGGCCATATTATAGAAGAGGATCAGGTTCTCGATGAAGTGATGGCTGTCTTTTTGCCTGCCCCGCATACGTTTACAACAGAAGATATGGCTGAAATTACCACACACGGTGGAAGAGTAGTTATGGAGAGCGTATATGCGGCTATTATTAAGGAAGGAGTTCGCATTGCAGAAAGAGGCGAATTCACACGAAGAGCCTTTTTAAACGGAAGACTTGATCTGACGCAGGCCGAAGCGATCGTCGAGCTCATTGAGGCGCGCACAAAGCGAGGGGCGTCGGTTGCTCTTTCGCATCTTGAAGGAGATACCGCTCGAGAAGTCAGAAGACTTCGTGAGGAACTCCTGACGATTCTTGCTAAGATTGCGTTAGCTATTGATTATCCCGAAGAATCCAGTGACGAAGTGCAGAGCGATGATATAGAACAAGCACTTCAATCGATCGATCATTTTTTAGAAGAGCTGATCAAAAATGCTCAAAAAGGGCATATGATGGCTGAGGGACTGCGTGTAGCCATCCTCGGAAGACCCAATGTCGGAAAGAGCTCATTACTCAACGCATTATCAAGAAGAAACCGATCTATAGTAACTGATATTCCTGGGACTACAAGGGATACGATTGAAGAGACCATTCAACTAAGTGATTTCCCTCTCATTTTGATCGATACGGCAGGCCTTCGGGAGACCGATGACCCCGTGGAGATCCTCGGGGTGAGAAGAAGTCGCGAAGCGCTTGCATCTGCCGACATGCTCCTCGTGCTTTTTTCAAAGGAATGGCCGCTTCAAAAAGAAGAAGTGGATCTCCTTGAGAGCATTCAGGGCAGGCCGAGACTCCTGATCATCAATAAGACAGATCTCGGAGGGGTTCTTGAAAGGGAGGATCTTCTCCCCTATGCAAGTGAAGAACAGGTACTTGAGCTGAGCATCACACAGCGTTCAGGGCTTGAGGCGCTGGAAAAAGCAATCCTCAAGGAAGCCGGTGATCTGGAAGAAGAAGCCCATACGCCGCTCATTGCCAGTGTCAGGCAAAAATTGGAGATTGAATCAGCCGCTGCATCTGTAAAAGAAGCGCTTGATGCTATGACGTCCTCTCTCCCCTATGACTATGTGGAGGTTGACGTGCGAGGAGCGTATGATGCACTTGGACGAGTGCTGGGAGAGGGATCGGCAGATATCATTGACGAAGTATTCGGAAGGTTTTGTGTAGGAAAGTGAAGCATTATTCAGTCATTGTCATTGGAGCCGGACACGCCGGCGTAGAAGCGGCGCTTGCAGCCGCAAGATTGGGAGAACAAGTTCTCCTTCTTTCGCTTTCACTCGATGCCGTGGCCTTTATGCCGTGTAATCCCTCTATTGGAGGTACGGGAAAAGGCCATCTGGTGCGGGAGGTGGACGCGCTAGGAGGAGAAATGGGGCTCAACACCGACCGCGTCACCATTCAGTCGAAGATGCTCAACACAGCAAAGGGCCCGGCGGTTCACTCTCTTCGTGCGCAGACAGATAAAAACGCCTATCACACGCAGATGAAACAAGTGGTGGAAGATCAAGAAGGAATTCATCTAAGACAAGGAGAAGTTGCTGAGCTTCTCGTCGCTGACGGAAAGATACAAGGAGTAAAGCTGCGTACCGGTGAGGAGATCTCGGCGGATATCGTCATCGTTGCTACCGGCACGTATCTCAAAGCAAAGATTTTCATCGGCTCATACATCGAAAACATTGGACCCGCCGGGCTAAAGCCCGCCAATCTTTTGAGTGAATCGCTTAAAGACCTGGGTTTTGAGCTAAGACGCTTTAAAACGGGGACACCGGCGCGTATCCATGCGGATTCCATTCGCACAGAGGTTTTGACACTCCATCCCGGTGATGAAAAAATAACTCCTTTTTCATTCATGAACGATTCGCTTGATATCGAACAGGTTCCCTGTCATATCGGCTATACGAATGAAGCGACCCATGAGCTTATACGAGACAACATCGAACGCTCCGCCATGTATGGAGGGGCCATAGAAGGCACCGGCGCACGCTACTGCCCTTCGATTGAAGACAAGGTGATGCGGTTTGCAACGAAAAACTCACATCAACTGTTTCTCGAGCCAGAAGGACTGACGACAAAAGAAGTATATGTCCAGGGCATGAGTTCCTCTTTGCCCGAAGACATTCAGGAAGCCTTTTTAAAGACAATTGAAGGATTAGAGCATGTGCAAGTGATGCGTCCCGGGTATGCGATTGAGTACGACTGCATTGATTCGACCGAGTTAACACTTTGGCTTGAGTCTAAACGAATTGACGGGCTCTTTTTTGCCGGTCAGATCAACGGATCTTCTGGATACGAGGAAGCCGCAGCTATGGGTCTGATGGCAGGAATCAATGCCCATCTGAAGCGTCAAGGAAAAGAACCCTTTACTCTGAGAAGAGACGAAGCGTATATTGGCGTACTGATTGATGAACTGGTCAGTAAAGGCACCCACGAACCGTATCGCATGATGACCTCGCGAGCGGAATACCGCTTGATTCTACGCCAAGACAATGCGGATCTTCGCCTGACACAAAAAGGGTATGACATCGGCCTAGTCACGCAGGAGCGATATGAAAAGATGATCGACAAAAAGCGCATGATTGAAGAGGAAATGCAGAGGATCAAGGACGCCCGTATTCCTCTTGAAAAGATCAATCCGCTGCTCATCTCTTTAGGGCAAAAGCCTCTCGATCATACGCCTTCACTTGAATCACTGCTAAGACGAAGTGAGTTGAACTACAAAATCCTCGAAGAAATAGACGAAACAAGAACAAATGTTCCCCAATATATCTTTGATGCTGTACAGACGCAGATCAAGTATGAGGGCTATATCGCCAAACAACTTCAGCAGGTAGAGCACTTCCGACAATTGGAAGCGAAGAAACTTCCTCAGGACTTTGATTACTTGAATATGGAGGGACTTCGCATAGAGGCAAAGGAGAAGCTCGATCGCATCCGCCCCTCTTCTCTGGGTCAAGCCTCTCGTATTAGCGGGGTAAGTCCTGCGGATATCGCTGTGGTGATGGTGCAGTTAGAGAGGAGAAGCCGTGAACGAAACACTCCGACTCTACCGTGATCGGGTCCTTGAGAAAAACAGATTTCTCAACCTCACGGCTATCACCGACAAGGAAGAATTTGATCAAAAGAATATCAATGACAGCCTGAAACTGTTGGAATTTCATTGCTTTATGCCTGGTGAAAAGGTGTTGGACCTCGGCACGGGGGCGGGATTGCCGGGGATTCCTTTAGCTATTATGGTCCCTGACATCGAAGTGACACTTGTCGACGCCAGGCAGAAAAAAATCAAATTTCTTCAAGAACTCCTTACAGAGCTGGATCTCTCTAACGTCAAAGCAATTGCCGCACGAGCGGAGGAGCTTGGAAGAAATCCAATCTATCGAGAGTCTTTTGATACGGTTGTCACCAGGGCGTTGGCTCCGCTCAACGTGCTGCTTGAATATTCTATCCCTCTTCTAAGAAGAGGAGGTCTCCTGTTTGCCTATAAAGGTCCTAAGGGAGAAGAAGAACTCAAACAAGCAAAGAAAGCCCTAAAACTATTGAAAACAATGCATATGCATACACATACGTATCAACTGAGCGAAGCGCAATTGTCCCTCATGGTGTTTCAAAAAGAAGGCGATACGCCAAAGATGTACCCTAGAACCTCCGGCACACCAACCAAAAAGCCACTTTAGGATAATTTCCCCCGCAAGGGGGTTTTTTTGATACAATAATGTTTGAGGTATGCGAATGGGGAAAATCCTATCAGTTTTTAATCAAAAAGGCGGTGTCGGAAAGACGACCGTCAATATCAACTTAGCGGCCGGTCTGGCACGCAGAAGAAAATCCGTCCTTGTCATCGACATGGATCCACAGTGCAATACGACCACTGGATTTGGCATCCACCCTGAACAGGGACATTCTGTCTATGAATGGCTCCGAGGGGAGCTGTCATTTGACGAAGCGAGACAACATCCGATAAAAAACATGGACATCATCCCAGGAAGCCGTGATATGGCGGCTTTTGATCTGGAGATGGCTTCGGTGGCAGATCGTGAGTCTTTATTAAAAAAGCAACTAGATCCGCTTCGAGAACAGTATGACTTCATACTCATCGACTGTCCGCCGGCCCTTGGGCTTCTGAGTGTGAATGCCTTGGTTGCGTCTGACAGCATCTTGATTCCCATTCAATCAGAATACTATGCGCTGGAAGGATTGTCGGCTTTAATGGATACGGTGAAGAGGATTCAATCCAGTATCAATCCTGAGTTAAGCGTGGAAGGTGTTCTCCTGAACATGGTCGACCGGCGAAACAATCTCAGCAGAGATGTAGCCGACGAAGTGGAAAAATATTTCGGAGAAAAGGTCTACAAGACACAAATTCCAAGGAATGTGCGGCTCGCTGAAGCACCCAGTTACGGGATGAGTATCTTTGATTATGACAATTTGTCGCGTGGAGCTTGGGCATTTGGCGCCTGGGTGAAGGAATTCTTACGAAGGAGTGAAAATGGCTAAAAAAAGAGGGTTAGGAAGAGGACTGGATTCTCTTCTACCGAGAGAATCTACAGAGCAAGGACGGGTTCTGGAATTAGATGTCGATGAGATCCGCCCAAATCCTTACCAACCTAGAAAAGATTTCTCGACAGAAGCCATGGAATCCCTAAAAGAATCCGTTGAAGAGCATGGAGTGATTCAACCCATCCTCGTAAAAAAAGTGGATCAAGGGTATGAGATTGTAGCCGGTGAGCGCAGATACAGAGCAGCCCGTATGGCGCAGCTCGATAAGGTTCCCGCCATCGTCGTAGAAGTAAAAAGTGCAAAGCAAGCAGAGATGGCCTTGATCGAAAACCTTCAGAGAGAGGATCTCAATCCCGCTGAAGAAGCAGAAGGCTTTAAATCCCTCATGGATGAACACCATATGACGCAAGAGGAGCTTGCACGAAGTGTCTCTAAATCCCGCAGCTATGTAGCCAATGCGCTCAGACTTCTTTCGCTGCCAGAAGATGTGCTGAATTTATTGCGAAACGGGTCAATCAGCGCTGGTCACGCCCGAACGCTTTTGATGTTTGATGAACCCAAGCGGTTGGAGATGGCACAGTTAACGATAGAGAAGGAATTGACGGTACGCGAGCTGGAGCAATTGGCAAAGAAGAAACCTGCCGTGCGTACAACGAGACCCAAGAAGGATATCCATCTTCGAGATATGGAGAAGCAACTGGAGGAAGTGCTGGGCACAAGAGTCCTACTTCGCGACAGTTCTGTGAGAAAGTCCGTTGAAATATCGTTCTATTCAAGAGAAGAAATGGAGGACTTTCTGGAGATGCTTATGAATGTTTCACGTGAAACATCTGGGTAGTTCCCGAAAGATCGTAAATGTTTCACGTGAAACATTTGGAGGAAGGTATGCCTGACACACTGAGAGAACGGTGGAGAAAAAGCCCGCCGGAAGGTGAGATTCCCAACAGCAAACGCTTGAAATTCCTGACGATTGTCTGCATTGGCTTGATTTTGACGGGGCTCCTTGTTGATTCGCCCATGACAATTCTAAGGGGATTGTGGAAGATCCAGACAAGTAGAGCGAATCTCCTGACGGACTACGTGGCATTAGGAAGTCCAGGAGCTGCCTTTGCTAACAGCGGTCTGACCACGCTTCTAAGCCTCTTTGTCATTTGGAGAAGCAAAGTGAAGATATCAGGACCGGTGATGGCATCGGTTTTTGCCGTGGCAGGCTTCGCTTTCTTTGGCAAGAATATATACAATTCTATTCCGATTATCCTAGGTGTCTTCTTATATAGTCAATTGGCGGGAATTCCTTTCCGAAATGTTGTTCTCTCCGCCACCTTTGGGACGTGCCTCGGACCGGCTGTCAGTCAGATCACGTTTGCTTACGGGTTTCCCCTCTATATAAGTATCCCTGCAGGATACCTATTAGGTATTTTCATCGGCGTGATCATGCAGCCGCTTGCGTCTCGATTTGTCAGCTTTCATAACGGCTTTTGTCTCTACAATATCGGCTTTACCTCCGGCATCATCGGCATGTTTGTCGCTTCCTTTATGCGTATGTTTGGCTTACAGGTAGAAACGGTCAGGATATTATCGTATGGAAACAACACGTTTATGGGCTTAACACTTCTTGTGTTTTTCTCCTATCTGTTTCTGTTTGGATATTGGTTTAATGACAAGAGCATGAAAAACTATAGTGAACTGCTCCGCAACTCGGGGCAATCAGTGACCGATTTTATCAGTTTGTATGGATACGGTATTTCCCTTGTCAACATGGCATTTGTGGGGATGATCTCCACCGTTTTCGTCCTGCTTTTGGGCGCTCATATTAATGGACCGATTATCGGCGCCATTATGATGGTTACGGGATTTGGGGCGTTTGGAAAGCACCCGAAGAACATTCTGCCTATTATTTTTGGCATCTATCTGGCATCTCTACTAAATATATATGATCCTTTGGCGACGGGCTCTGTTATCAGTGCGATTTTTGGAACAGCTCTTGCTCCTGTTGCCGGCCAATATGGTATGTTCGCCGGCGTGCTGGCAGGCTTTGCACATATGTCGATCGTGATGAATATAGGGTACTTGCACGGAGGAATGAATCTATACAATAATGGCTTCTCAGCCGGGTTCGTTGCCGGGGCATTTGTTCCCGTGATCGATGTCTGGACAAATGAAATACGAGGTAAGATACGTGAGAGAATTATTAAAAGCGAGACACATCGCGGATGAATTGATCGGCTATTTTCTGCGACATGGAATTTGCGACATCAAACTTCAACTCAAACTCTGTGAAATCGATACACGAGTGATTGTTGAAGGAGTATGTCTGGAAAAAGTGAAAGACTTAGATAAAGCAGTGCGCTTGATGAATTTAGAGAGACGACCTGAGATTGAAGAAGAATATGAGAATCTCCTAGGATCTTCGATAGGTGATAACGCCCTAGGCTTATTGGGGTCCATGGTCGACAAAGCAACGTACAGATACGAAGGCAACAAGTTGATTCTTGAGGTGGTGCGATATAATTGATATGACGATGCAGGATGAGTACTTTATGAGAGCCGCGCTGGAAGAAGCCAAAAAAGCTTTTGCAGAGGATGAAGTGCCGATCGGCGCTGTTGCAGTGTTGGACGGAAGCATCATCGCAGCGGAACATAATCGCAAGGAACAGTGGAAAGATCCCCTTGCCCATGCAGAGATGCTGGTTCTTTCTCAAACCGCTGAAAGGCTTGAAAGATGGCGTTTGACAGGGGTTACCCTCTATGTTACAATTGAGCCCTGTTTGATGTGCATGGGGGCTGCGATCCATTCCAGGATCGACAAAATCGTTTTTGGCGCAAGAGATCCCAAGTTTGGTGGAGCCAGAAGTTTGTATCAACTGGGAGAAGACCCGAGGATGAACCATCGACTTGAGATAGTCGAAGGTATCATGGCGGAAGAAGCCGCTGCCCTCATGAAAGAGTTTTTTGCAAACAAAAGATAAGGAGAGGTGTCCGAGTGGCTAAGGGGCGCGCCTGGAAAGCGCGTAGGGCTTTACGGCCTCGCGGGTTCAAGTCCCGTCCTCTCCTCCATTGATAAAACAAGAGTCTTTAAACGTTGGAAAATACGTATTTTTGACTCTTGTTTTTTTCTGCAGATATGATTTTCATTTTATGTCTTTGAGCGAGTTATTCGATAAGGACTTATTACATGGATTACTCGGGATGATAATGAGGAGAAAGCTCTTTAATCTGATATCGTGACCAGTTAAGCATTGGCAAGCCATCAAAACCCTACGGGGTGACTGAGAATAATTCGTAGGGTATATTGAAAGTGAATAATGAAGAGGAAAATATACCATTTCTCTTGAATAACGGAGATAGAAAATGTTAACAGAGAAAAAGCGCGCAAAGATGTACAAAGCATATTTTAATGGGCAACCAAAGAAATGCTTTCAGATGTGCAAAAATAAAGCTGAATGGGATGATTTTCGTAGTCATTTCAGCACAAAAGAAGATGAAAAGGCCTATGTAATCATGCAAAGTATGGACGAAGATGCGCAAGATGCTTTTGACGCTATACCATGGTAACTTTTACAATATCACTCTAACGAGGCGATTTTTGTATATAAAATGAAGGAAAGCATCATAATAGATGCTATTGGACGCAGCAATCCTGTGAAGTCTTATGAAGAGGATATCGAAAACATAAAAATCATGAAGCAAGTTGAGAAATTATATTCTGATTGAATGACCGTAATAGTCTATATCTATAAGGATTAGAGTATTGTCTAATCCATATTTTGTCTCGTATCTCATTTGCATGAGATCATGCTTTATACAAGATTTCAGAATATTATGCACTGCTTAATGATCATCGCCACAAAGAAATGGCTTCATCCTCTCTTGCCTGTTCCACTGCATCAAGGAATTCAGACAGATCACGATGCATCACCTTTAAGTGATGCTGACTCTTAAAGAGCTCTCCCATGTAGCAGCACTGATCCGACAAAAACTCCTTTAGCTCTTTTGTGCGCCAATAGAATAACGGATGTTTTGGCATAATCGCAAGTAGCAGTACAGAGGCGACGATATCATGCGTAATAGGAATCTCTACCAGTCGCTGAGCGGTTTTTGTCTTCACCAGAACCCTGTCGGTTAGAAAGGCGTGGAGATCTTGTCTTGGTGTGAACATGTAGTGATTGATTTCCTTGTTAAGGTTGTGAAGAAGGGCACTATTGTGTGCGCAGGCATTACGCAGAATATTGGCGGAAGACAGAAGAGAGGTGGTGAATGTCAGCTCTCGTAAGTTTTTCATGTTGGAATAGAATGCAAAAAGTGATCTAAAGTCACTGAAGCTCATCAATTCCACCAAATTCCAAATATTCTGTTGTTTTTCAAATCGCATCGCGATATGCGCTGAATAATCTGTTTCCTTGATTCGACTTTGGATTCGCTCAAGATGAATGTATCCAGCACATTTTTCGACGATGTCGTACCCGTCGACTTGCTCGTCGTGCGTCAGAAGTTTGATAAAAAGAGTTTTATATAGATGCTCAATGTCTAGAAGGAGCGAAAGAAGAGTTTTTCTCAGATACATATCCAAAGTTGCCAGTCGTACCAAAGCTTGGAAATCTACTTTCACATACTTTTCCTGCTCTTCGCTCCAGAGAAAACTGTTCAGATATGAACGGATTTTGGCATAATAACTATTGTTTTCAAGATAGTCGATGGCTTCCCCCTCGCTCATCCCTGAAAACGATACACCGTAGAAATCACGGAGTCTATGCACTTGCTCTTCAATCGTTAGCTTCTTCTCCATATTACAAGGATAGCATATTTAACGTCTCGATAAATCTTAAAAGAGGAGTTCAGAGAAAGATAAATATAACATATAATCGACGATGTTGCTGATATATTATATTCGTTATCTTTTATCCATCAGATCTGGCAGTAACAGATGAGTATACACGCTTACCGTAATCAAGGGTCACTTGTCTCAGCTGCCTGCTGTGTAAAGTCACCCAAGATGGAACGTAGCCGGTTAGATATCGGTGTGGGAGCTTGCTAGATAAAAGAGCATTTTGTCGATGAAACTCTGAGAATTTTCTGTTTCTATCTCAGAGCGTATTAGGAGAATATCTCATCAACGACGTTGTATTTTTCGGGCATTCTGAAGTAAGCGATCAGGCATAGAACGAGTTCGGGCAGAAGGTATAAAGCGGTACGAGGAAGAAGGAATATGGCAGCTGCATAGAAAAGAGCGCCGGCAAGTAGCAATCGATTTTTGTTTTCAATAAATCCAGCGGCATTGATGCATACAGCCAGAAGAGCAAACAACAGATGAGGAAGAAGTAACGTTCTTGCCACCTGTGCGCC
>DUVM01000039.1 GCA_012841045.1 Tissierellia bacterium
CCGCCTCGATCACCGGTCAGACCGGGATCAATCCGATGGAAGTGTTTGGCATCATGGTGCTCCTCGCACTCAAGCCATTTGGCGCAAGTGGCATCTCCGCGTTTTTGGTGGCGGGAGTGGTTGCCGTGGCTAGCGGACTCGCCGGAGACGTGCTCAATGACTTTAAAGCAGGCCATCTGCATGGGACGGATCCGAAGGCGCAGCTTGTATCAGAAGCGGTCGGCGGCGTGATCGGCTCCTTTGTCAGCGTGATGGTGCTCTTCTTTTTGTTCCGCGCCTACGGAGTGATGGGACCGGGGACAGAGTTTATTGCTCCTCAGGCCTCCATGGTCGCTGCGATGGTTGAAGGACTTCCCCACACGGGTGCCTTCTTTGGCGGTCTAGCGGTCGGCATCCTCTTATATGTATTAAAGGTACCGGCCATGACGCTGGGCATCGGCGTGTATCTGCCGATGGCGATCTCATTTACGGCAGCCCTTGGCGGGCTACTACACTGGGTCGTAAAGAAAATCAAACCGGAGCTCGTGCCCGACGGAACGGTTGTCGCCTCCGGACTTCTCGGCGGAGAGGGTGTCACCGGCGTCCTCATCGCCATTATCAAAGTACTGACAATGGGTTAATATGGCAAAAATAGACATCAAGGATTTTCTGGTCAATCCTCCGAAAACAGCGCGAGGAGAAAAGACGCTCCAGCGTATCTGTGAGGCGGCTGAGCACATCTTTTATAAAAAGGGATATCATGAGAGCTCCATCCACGACATCGCCAATGAAGCAGGTGTCAGTGTAGGGACGTTTTATATCTACTTTGAAAGCAAGCTGATGCTCTACAAGTATCTGTTGATCAGCTACGGTCACAATATCCGCCGCTATTTGACAAAAGCCATCGAAGGCGCCACATCGCGCCGAGAGGCGGAGCGCCTCGGCCTAAAAGCGTGGCTTACTTATGTGACAGAAAATCGCTATGTCTTTAATATTACCTTTGAGAGCTTGTTTATCGAACAGAAACTCTTTGAGGATTACTTTTTGAATTTCTCCGAGGCGTATGTTCAGCGCTTAGACCAGGCGAAAGAAGAGGGAGATATTGTCTCTATTGATACAGAAGTTGCCAGCTTTGCCTTGATGGGCATCTCGATCTTTGTCGGACTTCACTGGGTCTACTTTGGAGATTCGAAAAATCGAGACGATGTGGTCGATCAGGTCATGAAGATGATCGACGGCATGTTTACGGACGAAAAAAGCGATTAAACGGTTTTATTCATGAGCTCTCCTTCGGGAGAGCTTTTGCTTGCACGTAGAGTAGCAGCGCCTGTATATAATTGCTACGCATCGATTTGAAAAATGTGTGCGGATCGACAGGCGGTGTATAATGAAAAAACGGGAGGTGATGTATATGTCACCATTTTGGAAGATTCTAGCTAAACCCTGAAGCGGTCACTTGCAGACGGAAGTGAGTTCCGAGTGTGCTCTGTTCTCCTTGTGACGGGCGTATTTCTGTTTACCACGGAGCTCGTCAAGCAGTTTTTTTCCACTACATGGTCGATCTTGAACACTATGCTTGGTATGCATTTACTTTCCAGTACTGCTCGTCGCTGATGCATCTCTGCCCTTTGACTAGACTTCTGAAACTCACTCGTCTTCGCCAAGCACTGATGACGTATTTGGGTTGCTTTGGCCTTCTTTGAGGTAGGATCTTCTTTTCCGAACCCTCCGGTATTTTTCAACCCTATGTCTTTTTGACACTTCACTCGACCATATGGCATCACATACTGGTGTTTGTCAATGTGTTTCTGGGTCCAAGCAAATGGTAGAAGAAGAGGAGAAGAAATTTCTGCCGGCGGTTAAGGTTTTTATTGCTCTTAGTATTCTGGCCTTTTCATGGAATCTCTTGTTCTGGGAAGGATCTCACGGCGCAACCAACAATTTTCTTATCGGTCCGGCTATATCTCCTCTGGCGGTCTAGAAGACGATTGCGCAGAGTTACGGATGGCGCATCAACGCGATTTTGTTCATGATGAACGTTACATTAGGAGCGTATCTTGTTTTCCGAGCGAAGATGGCATGGCGCGCTAAGTGCTCCAAAGACCCGAGCAGGTTGGAAGATACTCTTCAATAGAAGCAAACACATACTCATTAAGAATGTATGCATCCACCCGGGAGATCGAAAGGCTCCCTCTATCGGCTGGGCTCGCACCGACGCACAGAGAAATGTAAAAAGGAGAGCACGATGATTCTATTAAAAAACGCCGAACTCTATGCACCCGAATATGTAGGAAAACGCGACCTTCTCATCGAAGGAGATAAGATTGTCAAGGTGGCTGAGAGCATCTGCGTGGATGCAGACGAAGGCCTCGTCAAGACGATGGATGTTTCGGGCAAAAAAGTTGTTCCCGGTTTTA
>DUVM01000003.1 GCA_012841045.1 Tissierellia bacterium
AAAGAATATTTGTAATTTTTTTGATGCTTAGTTTGTTCATAGGAGGATGCACTCAGCCGAGTGATCCTAAGGCAGATCAAGAAGATCGTCGACTAAAAATTGTCGCCACTACGTTTCCGCAGTATGACTGGGTACGCCAGATACTCGGAGAAAGAGCAGATGATACAGAGCTACTACTGCTTTTAGATGATGGGACGGACCTTCACAGCTTTCAACCTTCAGTTGAGGATATCGCCAATATTGCCGACAGTGATCTCTTTATTTATGTAGGGGGAGAGTCCGATAGTTGGGTACATGATGCGCTCGAGTCGACACACAATGATCACAGAGTGCTAATCAACCTTCTTGAGATCCTTGACTCTCATGTGAAGAATGAAGAAGTGGTTGAAGGCATGGAGCATCATCACGACCATGAGCATGAAGAAGATCACGAGCATGAACATGAGGAAACACACGAGCACGAGCATGAACATGAAGAAGCAGACGAACATGTATGGCTCTCGCTGAAAAATGCAATACTGATTAATGAAAAAATCGTCGAAGCTCTCTCAGAGCTTGATCCGGATCATGCAAATGAATATAAACAAAATGGCGAGGTGTACACTGATAAACTGAGTGCTCTGGATGACAAATATCAACAGGCTCTTAGTGACACACGCACAAGGACACTGGTATTTGCTGATCGATTCCCCTTCCGATATCTTCTAGATGACTATGAAATCGAATACTATGCTGCATTTTCCGGATGTTCTGCTGAGGTTGAAGCCAGCTTTGAAACGGTGATTTTCCTTGCGAAAAAAGTAAATGAGCTGGAACTGAGCCACGTCATGACGATTGAAAGCAGCGACCTATCAATGGCTCGAACAGTGATTGAAAACACAGTCACTAAAGATCAGGAGATTTTGGTTCTTGATTCGATGCAGTCGATAACATCTGAACAGGTAGCTTCTGGAACTTCCTATCTTTCTATCATGGAAAAGAATCTTCAGACGCTACAGGAAGCATTACAATAAGAGGTGATGGATGGCCTTACTTATAGCCGACAACGTTGTACCGGGATATGACCGAAAAGCAGTCGCTCCGGCTGTCAGTTTCAGTGTGGAGGAAGGTAACTTCCTCTGCATTGTCGGAGCCAATGGTACAGGGAAGACAACTCTCATAAGGACACTTACAGGGCTTCAAAAGCCCTTGAGTGGGAGAGTAATCTTTGATAAAGGATTTAGTAAAACGCAGGCAGGATTTGTCCCTCAGTTCACCCACAGTGCAAAGGACTTTCCTGCTTCTGTGCGTGAGGTGGTCCTGTCGGGATGCCTCAGTGAATGCAGGTTTCGCCCTTTTTACAGCCGGGTGCATAAAAAGCGCGCAAGTGAAAATATGCAAAAACTGGAGATTGAAGATTTGTCATCATCGTCTTTTCAGGAACTTTCGGGAGGACAACAGCAAAGAGTCTTGTTGGCAAGAGCGCTATGCTCAGCTCAGAAAATGATTTTCCTGGATGAACCGACAGCAAATCTTGATCCGAACGCTTCAGAGAATGTTTATCAATTATTGGAGAGAATGTGTCAGGAAGAAAAAGCTGTGATCATGATTACTCATGACATAAAAGGGGCACTTAAGTACGCCACTCATGTGCTCTCTCTTTCAGGAGAGAATGCATTTTTCGGCACACAAGAAGAATATGCAAAGAGCACTCTCAGTAAAGAGGGGGGAGAAAATGTTTACTGATATCCTCTCAAAACTTATGACATACTTCACCTATCCCTTTGTCCGCTATGCATTTATTGTTGGCGTCTTGATTGCGCTTTGCTCATCTCTTTTAGGTGTGCCTCTGGTACTTAAACGCTACTCGTATATCGGCGATGGCCTCTCCCATGTTGCTTTTGGTGCCGTGTCTGTTGCGACTGTCATGAATATGACGGGCACCGTTTTGTTAAGTGCTCCGGTCACTGTCTTGTGTGCTGTGCTTCTTCTAAGAAGGGGAAGGAGAAGCAATATTAAAGGAGATGCTGCTATCGCTATGGTTTCGGTGGGGTCCTTGGCAGCAGGATATCTTCTGATGAATCGCTTTGGCACTTCCGCCAATCTTTCTGGCGATGTATGTACGACGCTTTTCGGAGCGACATCTATTCTGACGCTTCAGCCCATCGATGTCTACATGTGTATTGCTCTCTCCTTAGTCGTTTTGTTGCTCTTTGTGTTTTACTATCACAGGATATTTTTGATAACATTTGATGAGGAGTTTGCACAGTCGGTGGGGATTGCTGTCAACAGCTACAACCTTCTCCTTGCAGTAATTACCGCACTTGTCATTGTACTTGCCATGAATTTGGTCGGCTCACTGCTGATCTCGGCACTGATTATTTTTCCGGCAGTTTCAGCCATGCGTCTGTTCAAGAGCTTTCTCGGTGTCAGTATCTGTTCAGGAATTCTGGGTGTGGTTCATTCAACGTTGGGACTTCTTGTGTCCATACTCGCAGGGACGCCTGCCGGCTCGACGATTGTGGTTGTTCATTTGTTGGGCTTTTTACTATGTAGCGTGGCAGGATGGGTGCTAAGAGAGTGTGTGTCATGAGAAAGTGGGTTGTGTGGGTCTTGCTACTTCTTCTTTTTCTTTCAGGCTGCACTCCGGAAGAAAAAGAGATTATTGCTAAAACGCCGCTAACTGAGGAAATCTCCGTGGCGGAGGAAGAAGCGGCGACACAATCGCCTCAAGCCAGAGAAGACATCAATCTTAGCGAGCACAGTGAAACGATGATCTATGCCGAAGTGTTCTCTATCATGAGAGAGTGGAGAGAGTATTTGGGGGCAAAGATTACGATACCGGGAATCTACCATCTGGATCAGAGTGACAGTGATGGCGTAGAAAGGCATTATCTTCTCGTCTTGGATGCGGCGGCGTGCTGCGCTGTAGGGGTGGAGTTCACATGGGACGCAGAATCTATTGAAGAAGGATCGCCTCTGCTATTGATAGGGTACATTGAAAGTTATGAGTATGAGGGAAGACAGCGTGTGCGCGTGGCAACAGAAAAACTTGAACAACTCGGAGAGTGATCCGTTCTTTGTTACTACTTGTTCTGGCGTGCATGTGATAAAATGCCTCCAGGAGGAATCATGTCCAACTATTCTTTGGAGAATATCCGCAATTTTTCCATTATCGCCCATATAGACCACGGCAAAAGCACACTGGCCGATCGCCTGATAGAATCGACCGGTGGCTTAAGCCAGCGTGAAATGAAAGAGCAGGTCCTTGATAACATGGATCTCGAAAGAGAACGCGGGATCACCATTAAGCTGCAGACGGCGCGACTAAACTATCGTGCAAAAGACGGCAGAGACTATCAGCTGAACCTGATCGATACGCCTGGTCATGTGGACTTTACCTATGAAGTCTCTCGCTCTTTAGCGGCCTGTGAAGGAGCGCTTTTGGTGGTAGATGCAAGCCAGGGGGTAGAAGCCCAGACGATCGCAAACGTCTATCTTGCAGATAGCCAGGGGCTAGAAATTGTACCTGTTCTCAATAAGATAGATCTTCCTTCCGCGCGACCGGAAGAAGTGATTACGGAGATCGAGGATATCATAGGTGTCTATGCAGAGGATGCACCAAGAATCAGCGCAAAGACAGGCCTCAATATCGCAGATGTATTTGAAGAAGTGATTGAAAAAGTGCCCGCACCGTCGGGGGATCCTGATGCGCCTTTAAAAGCCTTAATTTTTGATTCTTTCTACGACACCTATCGCGGGGCAATCCCTATGATCCGTATTTTTGACGGAGAGGTCAAAAAGGGTGATGTGGTTCGGATGATGGCGGCCAAACAAGACTTTGAAGTGACAGAAGTCGGTGTGTTTACTCCCGCTATGAAGACGGTTTCCTCTTTAAAAGCCGGTGAGGTCGGCTATCTTGTCGCATCCATTAAAGATGTGCGGCTTGTCCGAGTGGGAGAAACGGTCACCCATGCCGAAAATCCCATCAAAGAGCCGATGCCCGGATACAAAAAAGCACAGCCCATGGTGTTTTGCGGACTTTATCCCGCAGAGGGAGAAGATTACGACAATATTCGAGATGCACTGGAAAAACTGCAGCTCAACGACGCGTCGCTGACATTTGAGCCTGAGACAAGCGTGGCGCTTGGCTTTGGGTATCGTTGCGGATTCTTGGGTCTTCTCCATATGGAGATTATCCAGGAAAGATTGGAGAGGGAATTTGACCTCGATCTGATTGCCACCGCACCGAGTGTTATCTATGAGGTGATCACGACAAAGGGGGAAGAACTGTGGATTCAAAACCCGACAAATTTACCTCCTGTTCAAGAGGTGCAGAGCATTCTCGAGCCGGTTGTCATATCGAGCATCATTGTCCCGAAAGATTATATCGGCAATGTGATGGATCTGGCGCAGACGAGGCGAGGGACGTTTATCGATATGCACTTTATCGATGAAAGGCGCGCCCGGCTTCGCTATGAGCTCCCGCTTAATGAGATTATCTACGATTTCTTTGATGCGCTAAAGAGCAGAACGCGCGGCTACGGTTCCTTCGATTATGAGATGGACCGCTATGAGCCCAGTGATCTCGTGAAGATGGACATCCTTATCAACTACGAACTGATCGACGCCTTTAGCATCATTGTTCATAGGGACAAAGCCGTCGCTAGAGGAAGGCAGATCGTCGAAAGGCTAAAAGACGCTATTCCTCGCCAGCAGATTCCCATTCCGCTGCAGGCAGCTATTGGAGGCAGTATTATCGCACGTGAGACGATTCGCGCGCTGCGAAAAGACGTGCTGGCCAAGTGCTACGGAGGAGACATTTCCAGGAAGAAAAAACTCCTCGAGAAACAGAAGGAAGGCAAGAAGCGCATGCGACAGTTTGGAAGTGTGGAGGTGCCACAGCAGGCGTTTCTCAGTGTGCTAAAATTTGATGATGAAAAATAATCTGGGGATTTACATTCACTTGCCCTTTTGTAAAGAAAAATGTTCCTACTGTGATTTCACCAGCTTCTGCGCCGACGAGAAGACGCAGAGTCGCTATATTGACGACTTACTAAAAGAAGTATCGTGCTATCGCTCAGACACGGAACAAAGAGACATTTCTACATTATACTTCGGGGGAGGCACGCCCAGTGCTCTCTCTCCTTTTTTGTTAGAAAAGTTATTTCGCGGACTGCCCAAGCAGTATTTTTCGGCTGAAGAGATTACATTTGAGATGAATCCGGAGAGCGTCTCGCTGGAGAAGCTCAGTATTCTGAAAGAAGCCGGTGTGAATCGCATCAGCCTAGGGATTCAGAGCTTTGCAGATCGCACTCTGGACTTGCTGGGAAGAATTCATTCCGCCGAAGAAGGTGTAGCCGCTGTGCATCACATCCGCCAGGCAGGCTTTAAAAACCTCAACGTGGATTTGATGTACGCCATAGGTGAAGGCTATCCTGTGGAGGAGAGTGTGCGCAATCTTGTGAAACTTCAGCCGGATCATATCTCCACGTATCCGCTCGAGCTCTATGATCATCGGCCCCTTTCAAAGATACTTCAACCAGTCGATGATGCACTCTCGGCGCAGGAATTTTCATTCATTCATGATGAATTGATCGCCAATGGCTATGTGCGCTATGAAGTGTCGAACTTTGCCAAGCCCGGTTTTGCTTCTAAGCACAACATCGGGTATTGGGAGCGCACAGATTATTTAGGTCTTGGAGTGTCCGCCCACAGTCTTCTCGGTTCTCATCGTCACAGTAACTCTCTCACCCTCGCCGCTTATCACGACGCTCTGTCGCGGGGAGACAAGCCGATTGAAGAAAGGGTGGAACTCACTCGAGAAGATCAAGCGTTTGAGATGCTCATGCTGGGACTGCGTCTTACAGACGGAGTAGATCTCTCCCTCTATCGAGAGCGTTACGGAGACTTGAGTAAGGGACAGAAAAAAAGTATTATGAAGTTTCGAGATCAAGGACTTATCGATCGTCGAAAGGACAGACTCGCCCTTACTCCTGAGGGTATGAATCTTATGAATTTGGTTCTTGTTGAGCTGATGGAATAAGCGGGTTTGCCAACTTCCGCTCTGTTGTTATACAATACATAGAGCGAAAAAATCGGAGGTACTATGTATCGCAAAACAATAGAAGAGCGCTTTGAAGAACTGAGCACTTCTCCGGAAGGCTTAAGTAGCGAAGAGGCAAAGCGTCGGCTCCAAGAAGATGGGCCTAATTTGATAAAAGAAGAAGAACCTCAGTCAGTTATCGCCAATTTCTTCTCGCATTTTAAAGATTTGATGATTCTTATATTATTAGCGGCCGCTGCCGTATCGTTTTTTCTAGGCGAACGGTGGGACGCTATCATCATTTTGGCGATTGTCATCTTAAACGCCGTGATCAGCACGTTCCAGTATGCCCGAGCACAAGGGGCGCTGGCTGCTCTTAAAGAACTTTCTACCCCTCGTACGCTTGTCGTGCGTGATGGACGTCCTGTCAACATCTCTGCCACCGAACTCGTTCGAGGGGATGTGGTGATGCTGGAAACCGGCAATGTTGTTCCTGCCGACGGGCGACTCATTGAAGCACATAATCTTCAGGTGATTGAAAGTGCGCTGACAGGAGAGAGTCTACCTGTCGATAAGCGAGTAGATTTTGAGACGGATCTGAATATTCCTCTGGCAGAGCGGGTCAACATGGTGTACGCATCGACCCCTGTCAGTTACGGAAGAGGTCTCTTTGTCGTCACGGCTGTGGGCATGAACACGGAGATTGGAAAGATTGCCTTCATGCTCCTAAAGGATGAGGAGAAAAAGACTCCGCTTCAAAAACGCCTTGATAATCTATCGAGAGTGCTGGCTATCGTGGTAGCTGTAGTGGCTGTGGCGATCTTTGGCCTCGGCCTTATGCAACAGCGACCTATGAAAGAAATGTTCTTCACTTCTATCTCGATAGCTGTGGCAGCGATCCCTGAGGGCCTGCCGGCTGTCATCGCAATTGTGTTGGCGCTGGGTGTGCAAAGACTCTCTAAGAAGAATGCCATTATCAGAAATCTCCCTTCCGTGGAGACGCTCGGTTCCGCCAGTGTCATATGCACGGATAAGACGGGGACGTTGACACAGAACAAAATGAGTGTCACGAAAGTGGCGAGCTTTGCGGACTCCAATGAGGAGCTGATCCGCGCAGCCGCTCTCAACAATGACGTACAGATTCGAGAAGACGGATATCACTTAGGTGATCCGACGGAAGTGGCGCTGGTAAATTACGCCCTTTCTCAGGAAGTCGACATCGACGAAATCAAAGAAAAATACCCAAGAGTGGGAGAGATTCCATTCGACTCCACGCGCAAGCTGATGAGCACCTTGCACAAAACGGAAGATGGCTTCGTTCAATATGTAAAGGGCGGACTGGATGAAGTCCTTACCCGCTGCACGCGCATCCGAAGAGGGGCTCAGACGCCTGAGATCACCTCGCAAATGCGCTATCTCATCAACGAAAAGAACGAAGAGATGGCAAAAGAGGGACTCCGCATCCTTGCGATCGCAGAGGCCCGGCGAGAGAGCGCCGACCATCCGCATGAAAACAATCTGACGTTCCTAGGTCTTCTCGGACTGATGGATCCGCCCAGAGAAAACGCAAAAGAATCGATTCGCCTGTGTCGTCGTGCGGGCATCACGCCTGTCATGATTACGGGCGATCACCTTGCCACCGCGCAATCCATTGCCGCGGATCTAGGAATCTATGATGCACAACAAGGTCACAAAGTGCTCTCCGGCAAAGAGCTCGATCTCATCGACGATCAACAGCTACAGGAGCAGATTGAAGACGTACGAGTCTATGCAAGAGTAGCTCCTGAACAGAAGCTTCGCATCGTCCAAGCCTGGCAGAACAAAGACTATGTCGTGGCCATGACAGGTGACGGTGTCAATGATGCCCCGGCTCTTCAAAAAGCCGACATCGGTGTTGCAATGGGTCAAACCGGCTCTGACGTCAGCCGTTCCACGGCAGATCTCGTGCTTATGGATGACGACTTCTCCACCATTGTGACAGCGGTGGAAGAGGGAAGAGGGATCTTTGAGAACATCCGAAGGACCGTAGGGTATCTGCTCTCGTGTAATTTGGGAGAATTGCTTTTGATTCTTGTGGCAGTCGTTTTGGGTCTCCCGCTGCCGCTTCTTCCCGTACAGATTCTATGGGTCAATCTCGTGTCAGATGCTCTTCCAGCGCTGGCGCTGGGAGTTGAGCCGAGCGAGAGAAATGTGATGATGCGTCCACCACGTCCTCTGGACGAAGGCATCCTCACGAGAAGAAAGATCTTCCTGACCGTCTTCGACGGCCTCATCATCGCCGGCATTGCCTTTGTCGCCTATCAGTTCGGGATGGTCGAAAGTGTGGAAGCGGCGCGAACGATGAGCTTTCTGACTATCGGGTTCTCCCAGCTCGTTCACGCATTCAATGCGAGAAGCCAAGGAAGCATCTTCAACCGAAATCTCTTTGCAAACAAGATGTTTTATCTGGCGGTCATTGTCTCAGGTCTTATGCTAGTGGTGGTCAGCTTTATCCCGTTTTTACAGACATTATTTGGGGTGGTGCTACTAGACCCGGCGCAGTGGATATTTATCGCAGGTCTCAGCGCCATACCACTGGTCGTCAGCGAGATAAGAAAGATTTTCATTCAAGGATGATCGATGAGCTGTTGCGTAGTGGCTTCGAAAGAGGCACCGCAACAGCTTTCCTTTTTTCTCAAGGATAAAAAAACGCTTCGCTGGCTTTTGAGAAGCCAAACGAGAAAAGACCAGGAACACGATATCGACAAGCTTATCCAATCTCCACTGCAACAAAACGAAAACAAATCACAGGGTATGTTTTTTGATCAGGAGGCTAAAAAATGAAGCAGACACAGAAATGCTCAAAATGCGACTCAAACGATGTTATTTTTGTCAGGGCAATGACGATGGGCTACGGTTCTGGAAACTTTATACCGATCGGGTTTAGCATATGGAGTGCCGTTCCGGTAGACAGATATGTCTGCGCAGAATGCGGTTTTGTCGAAGAATGGATCGATAAGGCATATATACAAAAGCTAAGAGACAGATATAGCGAGTAACAAGCGTCCCACTATTAGCGGGCAAGCTGATAAATTAGCAAGACTTACTGGGCTGTTCGCCTCCGAAATGTTCGGAAGCTGCAGCCCGGTTTTTATGAGCGCAGAGGGTTCTGAAGGGATTCCTCGCTCGCGCAAGCTCAGGAAAAAGGACGATTTTTCAAATAAGTGTTGATTTGGTCTCAAAAGTGTGTATAATAAGACTAGCACTCATACAAGCCGAGTGCTAACGAGGTAAAAAATGCTCACAGATAGACAGAGAATTATACTAAAATTTATTGTTGATGATTTCATTTCCACTGGCCATCCGGTTGGCAGCCGCACCCTTTCGAAGTATCCGCAGCTCAATGTATCTGCTGCGACCATTCGAAACGAGATGGCAGATCTGGAGGAGTTTGGATTTATCACACAGCCGCATATATCTGCGGGGAGAGTTCCTTCGCAGCTGGGTCTGCGCTTTTATGTGGACAGCTTTCTGGAGGAGAAAGGACTCATCTCCAGTGATTTTCAAACCATTATCAGCAGGCTGTTCTCTGAGAGACATGCCCGCAGCGAGCTCCTGTTAAACAGGGCGGCAAAACTCCTTTCTGAACAGACAGGAATGGCTGCGGTGATCACGGCTCCTGCCTTTTCAAGAAGAAGGCTTGCCAATTTGCGCCTGGTCCTGATGAACGAGCAAAATGTACTTCTCGTTTTGGTCAGTGACCAGCAAGACGTAGAGACGGCCGCCTTTGGAGCTTCGCAAGTCACCCAGGCTTCACTTGATGAATTGAGCGACGGACTGGTGCGAATCTTTGGCGGAGAAACGATCGAGGGGATGAGTCACACCAAAGTCTTTCAGTTGAAGAGAGAATATCCTCAACATGGGCAAATCGTAGATGTATTGATTCCGGTCCTCCGAGATCTCTTGAGACGCTTTGATCGCGAACACGTGAGCGTGTGGGGGACGGACAAATTGCTGGCCCAAGGGCCCTTCGCGGATCTGGAGAGTGCCGGCAAAGTCATGCATTTCTTTGAAGAGCCTCAAGCCATTTCAAAGCTCCTAGATGATGGCGAGGAGGGAACACGGATCCGCATCGGCGATGAACTGGGAAATGTTCTTTTCAATCGATGCAGTATTATCCAGTCGGATTATGACTACGGTTCCGGTCAAAAGGGTACCTTGGCGGTTGTGGGAAGCATTCGAATGAATTACGCCGGCGTTCGCGCCATCGTAGAGATTTTCCGCGATACGCTGACGGATATCTTCTCCGGAATACAACTATAGGAGGATGGATTGGCACAAAAGGACAAAGACAACAAAAATAATCTTCCGGAGGAGGAACTGATCGAAGAAGTTCCCGTCGAGGAAGAAGAGGTCGTGGATCTTGCAGAAGAGGTCGAAGCCCTCAAAGACAAAAATCTGCGATTGCAGGCGGAGTACCAAAACTTTCGTCACCGCACACAAAAGGAGAAAGAAGCTCTTTTGAGCTATGGCAACGAACAGTTGCTGATCAATCTTCTGCCGGTGCTCGACAACTTCAAGCGAGCCAAAGAAACGATGGCGCAAATTGAAGGAGGGCAGGCATTTGCAGAAGGAATCGAACTGATCGAGCGAAGTCTCGATGAATTCGCTAAAAAAGAACAACTGGAGCCCTTACATGTTGTGGGAGAGACGTTTGATCCCCATCAGCATCACGCCGTATTAACTGAAGAAGTAGAAGGGACCCCTGAAGGGATCGTCCTAGAAGAGCTCCAGACGGGCTACAAATTAAAGGAAAAGATTATTCGACCGGCCATGGTCAAAGTGTCTAAATAGGAGGCAAAAATGGCGAAAATGATAGGTATAGATTTAGGTACCACTAACTCAGTAGTGGCAGTCCTCGAAGGTGGAGAGGCAAAAATTATCCCGAATGCAGAAGGAAATCGCACCACCCCATCGATCGTCGCTTTCACAAAAAAAGGTGAGCGTCTGGTTGGCGAGACAGCCAAGAGACAGGCGATTACGAATCCGGATCGCACCATCTCCAGCATTAAGCGCCACATGGGCTCGGACTGGAAACAGACGATTGACGGAAAAGAGTATACGCCGCAGGAAATTTCGGCATTGGTCCTGGCGAAGCTAAAAGCGGATGCAGAAAGCTATCTCGGTGAGAAAGTGACAGAAGCTGTCATCACAACTCCCGCGTATTTTACCGATGCACAGCGCCAGGCGACAAAAGACGCCGGACGCATTGCGGGTCTGGATGTCAAACGCATCATCAATGAGCCCACGGCAGCGTCGTTAGCCTATGGACTCGATAAAGAAAATATCAATAAGAAGATCCTCGTCTTTGACCTCGGCGGCGGAACATTTGACGTCTCGATTCTTGAAATCGGTGAAGGTGTCTTTGAAGTGCTCGCCACCAACGGAAACAACCTCTTAGGTGGAGACGACTTCGATATGAAGGTGATGGACTGGCTGGTGGAAAGATTCAAAGGCGACTATGGCATCGATCTGAGCAAAGATCGCTCCGCCATGCAGCGTCTGAAGGAAGCCAGTGAGAAAGCGAAAATGGAGCTCTCCACGATGCACTCGACCACCATCAATCTGCCGTTTATTTCGATGAATGAAGACGGCCCCGTCCATATGGACTATGAGCTGACACGTGCCAAATTCGATCAGTTGACAGAAGAGCTTGTCAAGAGGACAGAAGGACCGATGAAAGCGGCCCTCAAAGATTCCGGCCTGAAAGCCAGTGAAATTGACGATGTGGTGCTGGTGGGCGGATCCACCCGTATCCCGGCTGTCGTCGATGCCGTGCGCGCCATCATCAATAAAGAGCCGCACAAGGGCGTTAACCCTGACGAAGCCGTAGCAGCAGGCGCTGCCATTCAGGCAGGCGTGTTGGCAGGTGATGTACATGACGTCTTGCTCCTCGATGTCACCCCGCTCTCGCTGGGTATCGAGACGCTAGGGGAAGTGTTCACCAAGCTGATCGACAGAAACACGACCATCCCCACAAAGAAAAGCCAGATCTTCTCTACCGCCAGCGACAATCAGCCCGCTGTGGACATCCATGTCCTACAGGGTGAGCGCTCCATGGCAAAAGACAACGTGACACTTGGACGCTTCCAACTCGATGGGATTCCCCCGGCAAGACGCGGTGTCCCGCAGATCGAAGTGACCTTTGACATTGACGCCAACGGCATCGTGCACGTATTCGCCAAAGATCTGGGCACGGGTAAAGAGCAGAGCATCAATATCACGGCCTCGGCGAACATGAGCGACAGTGAGATTCAGCAGAAGGTCAAGGAAGCAGAACAATATGCGAAGGAAGACCAGGAGAAAAAAGACCTTGCGGAAATGAGAAACCGCGCAGACTCTCTGATCTACGAAACCGAACAGAGCCTCAAAGACCTAGAAAACGATATCACTGAGGACGAAAAAGCAACCGTCGAGAAAGAAATCGAGTCATTGAAAAAGGCTCTTGAAGGTGATACACTAAGTGAGATTCGCGCCGGTGTTGATGCGTTAAGTAACGCCATGCAGCCGCTAGCTCAGAAAATCTATGAAAAGAAAGCTCAGGAGCAGCAGGCGCAGGAAGCTCCTCAGGGAGAATCCCAACCCCAAGACGCAGACTATGAAGTAGTGGATGAGGAATAGGCCCGGACCGGGCCTTTCCTCTTGAGGAAAGGCAATGAGTAAACGCGACTATTATGATGTTCTCGGAGTGGACAAAGGAGCCGATGAAAAGGCTTTAAAGAGTGCCTACCGAAAACTGGCTATGAAATACCACCCGGACAAGAATCCCGGGGATAAAGAAGCAGAAGCAAAATTTAAAGAAATCAACGAAGCGTATGAGATCTTGACAGATCCGCAAAAGCGCAAACTCTATGATCAATTTGGTCATGCAGGTGTCGACCCGTCGGCACAGGCGGCCGGTGGCGCCGGAGGACCTTTTGCCGGTGGCTTTGGCGGCTTTGATGATTTTGGCGATGTTTTCAGCAGCTTCTTTGGAGGAGGATTTACTTCCTCTTCGAGAGGGTTTAGCCGTGTGCGCCGAGGAAGCGATGTCCAGGTGGAAGTCCGCCTGAGCTTCATGGAGGCCGTCAAAGGGGTTGAAAAAGAAGTCACCTTTTATCGGCTAGAAGAATGCCCGACCTGTTCGGGGACCGGCGCTGAGCCCGGGACATCAACCGAAACGTGTTCTCAGTGCGGAGGGAGCGGAGAGATTCGTTACGCCCAACGCTCGCTCTTTGGCGAGACCATCAGCGTACAGGAATGTCCCACCTGTCGAGGGACAGGCTCGGTTCCCACGACACCTTGTCACACCTGTAAGGGAAAAACAAAGGTGCGAAAACGCAAGAAACTCAATGTCAAGATACCGGCTGGTGTCGACAATGGCCACATCCTGACCCTTTCTGGTGAAGGGGATGTAGGTGAGGCGGGAGGTCCCAAGGGGGATGTCCTGGTGCACTTCCGCGTCGCAGCCGACAATCGGTTCCGCCGCGAGGGCAGCGATGTCTATCAAGATGTCCATATCAACTTTGTTCAGGCGACACTCGGCGATGAGATTGAAATTCCTTCTTTGGAGGGCAAAATCCGTTTCAAAGTGTCTCCGGGGACGCAGTCAGGGGAAGTGCGCCGCCTCGCAGGAGCAGGCATTCCGAGGGTGAATTCCTACGGTAAAGGCGATCACTACGTGACGATTATCGTCGACGTACCGACCTCTCTAAATGACAAACAGAAGGAAGCTCTGTTGAACTTTGGCAAAGAGATGAATCTTATCACCCCTAAAGAAAACAAGAGTTTTTTCGATAAAGTCAAAGACGCCATCGGCAATAATTAGTCGGGCGTCTTTTTTTCGTCCTGCTTCTATTGGCTTACTAAGTATAAAGATTCAAACAACCGACCACCCATCCGGCTCGCGCATTGACCGGAGGGTGTGTTTCACTTATCATGTTTATCATGAAATGAGGTATGATGATTACTTTAAAAATTCGACTGCTGCCAGAAAATATGCAGATCTTTGAAGAGTTGATGGCCCTCTACTCACTGAAGGGTGTGGAGATTGTCAATCCAGATGACCCGATGTATGACGAGCTGCGCTGGAGAGAAGAAGAGCGTCCGCTCCGTCCGCACGTAGAGCCTCATGCGCTCCTCTACGGAAATGAAAATGTGCTGGAGAACATTTTACACGACCTTTCGCATCTTATCATTTCTTCAGAAGAGGTGGTAACAGAGGAAGTCAACTGGATGGAAAAATGGTCCGAAGGATTTGAGGGCATGGAAGCGGGAAACCGTCTCTTTATCCGTCCGCCTTGGATCCCTGCACAAGAGGGAAAAGAGAATATTGTCATTGTCCCGGGGATGGCGTTTGGCACAGGCCACCATGAAACGACCCGCCTCAGCGCTGCGGCGATAGAAAAGTGGATGCGTGAGGGAGATCGGGTCATTGATGTAGGAAGCGGCAGTGGTGTTCTCTCGCTTGTGGCCGCCTCGCTAGGGGCGTCGTCGGTTTTGGCGATCGAAAATGATTCCACGACATTTACAAGTGCAAAAGAGAACTTTTCGCTGAATCCTACGAGCGATTTGATACACTTATCCATGGCGATCTTCTGTCGGAAGTCACAGAACAAGCGGATTTGATCGTCGCCAATATCCTTCCGCCGGTTCTGATCGAGCTGGCCCCACAGACGCTCTCCGTGCTGCCCGTGGAAGGCAAAATCATTCTTTCGGGCATCTTGCATGAGAGGGTATCAGAAGTATTTGATGCCTATCAGGCGAATTATCGCTTGCTTGAAGTAACGAAGATGGGTGAGTGGGCTTCGATGACCCTGGAGAGAATGTCATGACCGTGCGTTTTGTGACCCTTGGCTGCAAAGTAAATGCAGAGGAAACGCAACAACTCAGAGAAGGCTTGATGCTCGCCGGCTTCGTGCCAGCGCTGCCAGAAGAAAAAGCGGATCTGACGGTCGTCAACACCTGCTCCGTTACGCACCTTTCTGATGCAAAGAGCCGAAGGAGTATTGAAGCGGCAAAGAGGGAGGGTGGATTTGTGGCGGTGCTCGGATGCTATGTGAGCATCCATGAAGAGCGCATCGAAGGGGTGGATCTATGTCTGGATTCGGAGCATAAGGGTGAAGCGCTGGAGAGAATTCTTGACGCATTTTCTCTGGACGTCCCCGATAGGATTCCTACTGCTGAGATGCATCCGAGAACTCGGACATATATCAAGGTGCAAGACGGCTGCGACTCGTACTGCAGTTATTGCATTATTCCCTACGCAAGAGGCTGCGCCAGAAGTGAGCCGGAACAAGAAATCCTGCGAACGGTGGCGATGCGTTTAGAAGAGGGCTTTAAAGAAGTGGTGCTGACAGGCATTCATCTCTCCAGCTATGGAAGGGATACAGGGAGCTCGCTTGAGGAGCTGATCGTGAAGATTTCCGAGCTTTCGCCTGAGAGAATTCGTCTGGGCAGTCTGGAGCAGGGGATTATTACAGCCTCTTTTCTAGAAACGCTTCAGAGGGTGCCGTCTTTCTGCGACCACTTTCATCTGTCGCTGCAGTCAGGCAGTGAAAAAGTGCTGCGAGACATGAACCGCAAATACACTCCTGAGGAGTATGAAAAGAAGGTGCAGTTGATCAGAGAGTACTTTCCTCAGGCGGCCATTACCACAGATATCATCGTCGGCTTTCCCACAGAGAGTGACAGAGAGTTCGAAGAAACGATCTCCTTTGTCAGAAGAATCGGGTTTGCCTCGGTCCATGTATTTTCCTATTCAAGAAGAGAAGGGACAGAAGCGGCAAAGCTAGCTGACCTCGACGCAAGGATAAAAAAAAGAAGAAGCGCGCAGCTCAGACAGGTTGTTCAGGAGGAGCAGGAAAAGTATCTTGACACGTTCGTGGGAAAAGAAGTAAGTGTACTCTTTGAAGACCACGGAGGTCTGACGCCACAATATGCGCGGGTAGAAGTTGCCTTTCCTCCCGAAGCGGGTACGATACAAAAAAGGAAAGTACTCAGGAGAGAAGGACTCCTACTCAAGGCTTAGAAAGGAAGCGTATGGACTGTTTATTCTGTAAAATTGTTGCCGGGGAGATTCCGTCGAAAATCGTCTACGAAGATGATCTGATTTTGGGTTTTCAGGATATCTCGCCTGTTGCGCCGTTTCATACACTCTTCATTACCAAAGCACACTATGCCAATATCAATGAACTCTCTCATCAACCCGAAGAGCTCGCTGCTCTTTTTGCGGCGATTCGCAAGTACACCCTCCATGAGGGACTTGCAGATGACGGCTTTCGCGTGGTCAGTAACACGGGGCTGCGTGCGCAGCAGAGCGTCAATCACGTGCACATTCACGTGATCGGAGGGCGCGACCTGCAGTGGCCTCCAGGCTAAACACTGCGTCGGTGAGGTTGGAGAGGACATGGTTGAAGCATAGAACCTATTGAAAAGGATGGTCATATAAGGTGAAAGATCGTTTCAAAAGAGAAAACGTCCTGACGCTTCCCAATATGATCAGTTTCTTCCGCCTGCTGCTGATCCCGGTATTCATCTGGCTGGCTGCGATACAGAAAAACTACCTGGCTTCGGCGGTTGTTTTTGTCGTCTCCTTTATCTCCGATATTCTCGATGGCTTGATCGCGCGCAGGACCGGCGCTGTGTCTGACTTGGGTAAGTTCCTTGATCCTCTGGCAGATAAGCTGACACAACTGGTCGTCATGCTCATTCTCGCCCTGCGATACCCCATCTTGTGGCTTCTTGTTGTTGTCTTTGTGATAAAAGAAGTTTTATTGTTCGTATTAGGTCTGTATGTGTATAAGAAGACGGATACGGTCAATAGTGCGAAATGGCATGGAAAGCTGGTCACTGGGCTGATCGCTCTCGTGATGGTAATCCTTCTTATTCTTGAAGATATGTCCATCCAAGCGGTGGAACGACTCACAACGATCTGTCTTGCCGCCATGGTGATTTCTTTCTTCTTATATCTGAGGTTTTTCTTCAACAAACTCAGAGATAAAAAAAATTCTGATAAGTAAAGTGCTGGAAAGAACCTTCGCTCATAAATGTTTTGTTTGAGTATTCATCTGATAATTACGATTGAAAATTCATCAGAAAGCTGACGGGTATCACCATGTCTTACATCCAAGCTCTGATGTTTTGAGACAGGCGCATATCTGATTAAGTCTCTATAAGGTGTGTACTGAGACAGAGTTGTTGGATAGTTAAAGAGAAACCATTTTCGCTTCTCGCGTGATAACATGTGTAACTAACACAAAGACACGTTGGGCGAAAATGGTCTAACTCAATTGTGGGTTGGATACGACATCATCAAAAAGTATTACTATTTAAATCACCCAAGGAGCTCTCCCTCCTGGCAGGCAATCACCGAAACACAAACCATGAAAACTGTGGGAACTGCCGAACATGCGTACCGAGCAAATTGAACTTGCTTTCAAAACGAATCTCAAGAACGTAACTTTTAAACCCACTAACTTAGATGTCTCCCAACGACGCTCCGGGAGTATGCGCATAGCTATTCTATCACTATCTGTGGAATGAGCAGATATTGTTGATAGAGATGGCTCTCCTGAGAGCGTTGCGCCGTCTACAGATAAGGGAGTGGTTCGGCTGGAAGCAGTGGCTAAATATGACGGGGTATAGATTTTTCAAGAGCCTCAAGAAGCTTCTTTCTAGAGAGATGCAGATTATTTAGGGTCTATTCAAAAACTGTTTTTCCCGCACACCCTAAACGAGCGAGGAAGACAGATAGGACGAATAAACTTTCATGATAGTTAAGTATAATGGACCCCAGAAATGAGACAAGAAAAATCGGCAATAAGTGAATATAATGGAAGACATGAGTAAGAAAAGAACCCATTACAGTGCAGAATTCAAAGCCAAAGTGATCAGCGAGCTGTTCCGCGGGGAAAAGAGCTTAAATGAGCTGGCAGGAGCGTACCAGATAGCACCAGCGACCCTATCCAAATGGCATAAGCAGTTCCAGGATAATCTCCCGCTATTGTTTGGCAAAACGGATCAGAGCAAAGATGAGAAAATCGCTCAACTGGAGCAGGAACTCCAGGTTTCACAGCAGAAAATTGGCCAGTTAACGATAGAACGTGACTGGTTGGAAAAAAAATCTGACGAAGTCTTTGGACCGAACGGCCCGCACCGCACTCGTTTCGGCAGAAAATAAGGAGCTCACCATGACACGACAAAGTGAACTCTGCCACGTGAACCGAAGCAGCGTGTATCGCCAGAAGAAAGAGCCTCTCTACGGAGAAAGCGATTACAATCTGTCCCTCATGCGCCGGATTGACGAACTGCATCTGGAAAACCCCAGCTGGGGCTCCCGGCGGATTGCTGTCACCCTGCGCAGAGAAGGCATGGCGGCTAATCGGAAACGGATTCAGCGGCTTATGCAGAAAATGGACCTCTGTGCCCTCTATCCGGGTCCGAACCTCAGCCGTCGCTTGCATGCAGAATACCGCCATCCCTATCTCCTGAGGAATCTCAAAATCGACCACGAAGATCATGTCTGGGGGATCGATATCTCCTACCTGCCCCTGAAAACAGGTTTTATGTACCTCTTTGTTATCATTGACTGGTATACCCGGCAGATCGTGGACTATGAACTCAGTTACAGTCTGGAGAAGACATTTGTATTCCGTTGCCTGAAGCGAGCGTTAAGCCGCAGAAAACCCGAGATCATTAATTCTGATCAGGGGAGTCACTTCACGAACCCTGACTACATCAAGCTTCTGGAAGACCGTGACATCAAGATTTCCATGGATGGCAAGCGGCAAGCTCTGGATAATATCATTACGGAGCGTTTCTTTCGGAGCATCAAGTACGAAGACCTATATATAAATGAGTACGGGAGCCCAGCGGAGCTTATCCGGGCAGTAGACCGCTACATCCGGTTCTACAACAGCAACCGACCCCACCAATCCCTGGCGTACAAAACGCCAAACGAAGTCAGCCGACAGATGCCCAGCTATGATCTGGCAGCATAAACAAGGAAAGGAAAGTGTTCACTCAATTCTGGAAATCTTGTCTTGACATTGGGGTCCACTTTA
>DUVM01000040.1 GCA_012841045.1 Tissierellia bacterium
CTCCAAATGAGTGAGCTCAGCTCGATCCAAGCTTCTAAAAGTTCTTCACGGATATCCACTATGTACCCCCTTGTGTTGTTAATTAACTTATTTAACTTAATACAATAATCACTTTATTATGTTTTGTCAAATATTGACGAAGAAATCAAAGAAGAGGACCAAAAATACGCATCACTTTGCCAATCAGACGAGTAAACAAGTGGAAGGAGCGGTAATCTTCCATGTATATCCGTTCGGATTCTCGAAGCGTAGACAAAATGTCCGCCTCCACTTTCAGCGACATCTCTTTTTCATACACGAGAGCCCCGACTTCGTAGTGGAGATAAAGACTCCTATAATCAAGATTCACTGAGCCGACAGTAGAAACTTTGTCGTCACTGACAAATACTTTTGAATGAGTAAACCCGGGCAAGTATTCATAAATTTTCACCCCAGCCCGAATGAGCTGCGGATAATATCCGCGGGCGACATAAAAAGGAATTCGTTTGTCAGGGATTCTGGGCAGAATCAGTTTGACATCGACGCCTCTTTTCGCAGCAAAAATGATGGCGGTGAGGATATCGTGAGACGGAATAAAATACGGACTCATAATATGCACATATTTTTGCGCTTGGTAGAGGATGTGCAAATAGACATTCTCTGCCATGGATTCCCCATCGTAGGGTGCATCGGCATACGGGATGATGAACGAGTCGCTCTTTGGAAGTTGATCGTACTTTCTCAGATAGACAAGGACATCCTCGTCATCTGGCCTTTGCATATTCCACATCTGAAGAAACAGAAGGGTAAAAGAGTTGACCGCCTCGCCTTCTACTCGAATGGCAGCGTCCTTCCAGTGACCGTAGAGCTCTTTAATATTCACGTACTCGTCCGCCAGATTGATGCCGCCGGTAAATGCGACTTTCCCGTCCACCACGATAATCTTCCTGTGATCCCGATTGTTCTGATACGTCGATAATAAGGGGATGACAGGCGAGAAGATATGTACGCGGATGCCCAAGGAGGTGAGGTATTGATCAAAGCCAACCGGCAACCTGTACGAGGTCGTTCCGTCATAGAGAAAGCGAACTTCTACACCGCTGGCGGCTTTTTCCGCTAAGATCTTTAAGGCTCGATCCATCAGCTCCCCTTCACTCATGATGAAGAACTCAATAAAGATGAATTCCTTTGCAGACTCCAGCGCTTCAAAGATCGACTCAAAGGCATCTTCACCGGAAGCGAGATACTCATTATCCCCGCTTAGATAGAGGGGGTGTGGTCCTCTCTTCCCCATGTACATGGCAAGTGAGCCAAAGGGACCATCAATAGAGCGCAGTCGTCTGAGGACATCTCGGTTAAAGACAAGAAATGGCGCAGTTCGCTCGACACTCTTCGCATGTTCTTTTGCCATTGCACGCGTGCCCGGAAGAACTTGGACATATATGTATAACAGAATACCGAACAGCGGAAACAGACACATGGGAATAATCCATGCAATCTGGTATCCAGGGTTTTCTTCTCGATTGATAATAAATACGATTAAAACAAGTGCAAAGATCGTCCAGCCAAAAGCCAGAAATTGGGTAAAACCGGCAAACAGAATATAGGCATAGATCAAAACCCCCAGCTGAATCAGCATCAGCAGAAGGGTGACTAGAACTGGATGGCTCTTTCTTCTAGGTTTTCGCAGCTTGCTCAAACATCTCCTCCCGTCAACTACTTGATTGTACGAAAAACAACCCAGATATTCAATCAAAGCGCATCATTTCATAGAGAATTAACATTCGCAAATTCTTATCCGATCGACTCCATCGCCTTTCTATCCATTCTTGTGACTTTTCTGCCCTGAACACAAAACAGTCCTTCTTCCTGCATACTCATCAGCTCTCTTGAGAGAGCAGGTCTTGACACACCTAAGTAATCCGCCAAATCATTTCTATTAAGTGGCAGGGTGCATACATCATCGCTTGTTAAAGACAAGAGATAGCGAGCAATTCGTCCTCGCAGGCTTGCTGTCGCAAGGATCATGGATTTTTGGCTCAGATAGAATGCTTTATGCGCCAGAATCTTCATCATATTTAGAAGAAGCCGCGTGCGAAGAGGATCCTCGGTCTCTTCAAAATAGAAAGTCGTAGGAAACTGCAAGAAAGAAGAAGGTTCTCGTGTGATGCAGAGATAATCATATGATTGCTTTTTTAAAAAAGCATAGACTTCTGCAAAGAGAGATCCTTTTTCTGAAAAGACACTCAAGATTCGTCGTCTTCCTTCGCTGTCCACCCGCATGACCTCGACAGAGCCGGAAAGAAGAATATAGAAAGATTCCGGCTTCTCTCCTGGCGAGAAAAGAGTCGCTCCTTTGGGGAGTTCTCTGGTCGTCGCCTGTGAGCTCTCGATCACCTCTTGGATTTCCTCTGTCGTAAACCCTTCAAAAAGGGAGCCGTACGGTTTCATCGGAGTTTTTCCAGGCCAAATGCGTCTAGGAAAATATCTACTTTTTCTAGAAGATCTTCGAAGGAACCACTATTGTCGATCACATAGCTTTTTCTCATTTTCTCTTCTCTTGGAACATCAAATGAATGCATGCGCTCAAGCGCCTCCTGTCGGCTAAGACCGTCGCGAAGCATCAGTCGTTCAAGCTGCAACTCTTTGCTCAGCGCAAGATAAATGACGACATCCATCTCCTTTTCATAGCCACCTTCGTACAACAAAGGCGCATCGAGAAAGACAATTTGACCCGATTCATCTAGCTGGCGTCGAATCTCTTTTCGAATCAATGGATGCAAGATAGCATTGAGCTGCTTTCTTTTCTGCGGATCGGAAAAAACCATTCTCCCCAATTTTTTTCGATCCAGCTTTCTGTCGTGCACGACACCGGGAAACGACGCTTCTATTTCTCGAAGCACAGAAGACCCGTCTTTTGTCATCGAGCGAGAAATGGCGTCAGCGTCAATGACGGTGAATCCTTTTTTTCGAAGATACGACGTCACCGTGCTTTTTCCTGAGGCAATGTCGCCTGTGATGCCCACCTTAAAGATCATACCAACTCTCCCCTGCATCCAGACTGACTTCGAGAGGGACACTGAGCTCAATGGCCCCTACCATCGCCTCTCGTAGCAGCTCTTTCACTACTTCTAATTCTTGTTTCGGAACATCCAAGATCAGTTCGTCATGCACCTGCAAAATCAGACGACTAGAAAGTTTCTTCTTTCGAAGGGCTTCATCGACACGAAGCATCGCGAGCTTGATGATGTCAGCGGCGCTTCCCTGAACCGGTGTATTAATGGCCGTGCGCTCAGCAAAACTGCGCACATTGAAGTTTCTCGCCTTAATGTCAGGAATCGGACGAATGCGCCCCAGAAGGGTTTTTACATATCCGTGCGTACGGCAAAACTCGACGATGTCTTCCATGTACTGCTTGACCTTTGGATAGTGTGCGAAATAGCGTTCTTTGTAGACTTTAGCTTGCTCGATCGGAATGGAAATATTCTCTGAGAGACCGAAGTCGCTGATGCCATACACTATACCGAAGTTGACGGCTTTGGCATCTCCTCGCTGCACCCGCGTGACGTCTTCTGCGGGCACGCCAAAGACGAGCGAGGCTGTCTGTCGATGAATATCCTCGCCTTCAGCAAACGCCTGCTTCAGCGCTTCGTCATCGCTGATATGCGCTAGTACCCTCAGCTCAATCTGATCATAGTCCGCTGATACGAGGACATTGCCGGGCGAAGCAACAAAAGCTTGTCTGATTTTTCTTCCTTCTTCTAGACGCACCGGTATATTTTGAAGATTCGGCTCGGTGGAACTGAGTCGACCTGTTACCGCAATGGTTTGCTGCAAGTTGGAGTGAATCCGACCGTCGTTTGTAATCTCGCGTCGCAGCCCATCAACATAGGTCCCTTTTAGTTTCGTATAGATACGATACTCTAAGATATCGTCGATGATCGGATGACGCCCTTTCAGTTTGTCGAGGACTTCCTTGTCCGTTGAATAGCCGGTCTTTGTTTTCTTTACAACAGGCAGGAGAAGTTCATCAAAAAGGACTTCCCCCAACTGCTTAGGAGAGGAGACATTAAACGTCCGGCCCGCCGCTTCATGAATGGAGCTCTCGAGTCGCTCGATCTTCTTTTCGACATCTTCGCCTATTTTTTCAAGTACGTCTGCATTTGTCTGAAAGCCTTCGTATTGGATGCGAGCCAGTATTGGCACTAGCGGCAGTTCAAGATCTCTGTAGAGAGTTGTGAGATTCTTCTCATCTAAATCCTCCAAGAGCATCGGAGCCAGAAGCGAAGCGCACTCGGCCATTCGAGCTGCTCTTTCTTTGGCCAGCTTGTCGCCTTTCATAAGAGCTTTCCAGTCCACATTTGGCTCACAGACAGAAGCAAAGACCTCTTCGGGTTTTAGCGAGTTAATCAGCGGATTGACGAGATAGCTCAGCAGCATGACATCTTCTAAGACAACGGGTATGTCCACTTCCTCTTCCAACGCCCGAAGATACAGGGCTTTCGCATCATATATGGCAACTCGTTCCAAAGGAAGAATCTTCTCAACCAGCTCCCCAAGATCATCCATCCACTCTAGTTTTTCATCAAAAAACGTATATATCGGTCCTTCAGACGTATCTACATACGATACAGCGGGAAGTCTCTTCTGCTCTCTTTGTTCGCTTGTAGCAGGCGACTCCTCGCTAGCGGAGGGATAGTGTTTTCGAAGATCACGTAGGAATTGTCGAAGTTGATATTTCTCAAGAATCGGCTCCGCCTCAACGGGGGAAAGATGCAACAGCGCACACTGTTCAAGGGCGGAAAAATCCAGCGGGACCTCTGTGAAAATAGTGGCTAATTCCCGGCTGACAAAGGCTTCTTCTTTCCCCTCAAGAAGCAGGCGTTCCGGTCGGGTTTTCGGCTCTGCCGGCAGTGCATTGTAGATGTCTTCAAGATGCTTTCCACTGGCGAGTAAGCGTTTGGCGGTCACATCTCCGATCCCTTTGACACCGGGAATGTTGTCAGATGGATCTCCTCTTAGTCCCTTGTAATCGACCACTTGATTGGGGTGGATGCCCATATCTTCTATGACGGTTTGTTCATCAAAATTGATCAGATCCGAGACGCCTCGCCTCGGCACGGACACTTCGATATCCTCTTGTACCAATTGAAGCAGGTCTCGATCTCCTGTAAGTATCACTGTGGAGAATCCATCTTCTTTTGCACGCATAGCCAGCGTTCCAATCAGATCATCCGCTTCATAACCGTCTTTTTCTGTATGCATAATCCGAAGACTGTCAAGAATTTCTTTTAGAATCGGCATCTGCTGAGCGAGATCATCGGGCATCCCTTTTCTGGTCGCTTTATAATCAGGGTATTCCTTATGGCGAAATGTCTTCGCCTTCGTATCAAAAGCTACCATCAGATGGTCAAAATCATTCTCCCGAAGCATGGAGAAGAGCATGGTTAAAAAACCGTGTATTGCGCCTGTAGGGACCCCGTCTTTATTTGTAAGGGGTGGCAAAGCATAATACGCTCTGTTGACCAAGCTGTTTCCATCCACAAGAAGTAATTTTTTCATATTTCCTCCAATATTGCACCTATACCCCATTCTATACATAGAGAAAAAGAGCCTTACGCTCTTTTCTCCTATTCGATCGATGACTTATTCTTCTTTCTCATCTGGAGGAAGTTCTTTTTTTCGCTTGCGTCTGAATGGAAACGGCTTCCATTTCCCAAATTTTTTGAACAGGTAGATCACCAATCCAAGCACTGTAAGCCATAAAATTTTCTCAGCCAAGAAAATCGCTAGGGACTGCATGCCTTCTATAAACCCGTTGATGCCGCTGATAAAGCCTTCTTGTAATCTCTGAATAAAGCTGCTTTTTGCCTTCACTTGGAGCGGGTCTGATACCTCATCCATTTCAATATCTATCTGACTAAAGTCAATGCGACTGTCTAAGTCTTTCTTCTGCGACTGATACCCTTCGAGTTCATAGGTCGCATCGGAAAGAGCTCGTTCAATCTCGATGATGTCGCTCATCGTATCAGCTTCTTGTATCATCTCTCGAAATCGTGCAATGCGAGCTTCCAGATTTTTGATTCGAGATTCAACATCGACATATGTGAGAGTGACATCGGTTTGAGACAGATGTTTGCTGTTGAGCGTTCTGTCGGCCTCAAAACGCGACTGAAACTCCCCGAGACGAGAAGAAGGGATACGAAGTTGCAAAGTCAGATGTCTCAACTCTTCTTCGTAATAACTGCGTGCATATTCATAAGAGTTGGAGACATACCCTCCCAGTTCTTGCACCAATTGATCGAGGAATTGACGGTCTTTCTCATATTCACTGGTTCGAAGCGCATAGGAAAGCGTACGGATGATTTTCGCGCTTTCATAGGGTTTGGGAATCGGATCAACCTCCACAGCAGGGATGTCAGATACATCCCTTGAATAATTTTCTGATGAGCCACCCTCCCCCACGGAAACCGGTACTTGTTCGTTTGGTGGAGCAAAGCTGGATTTTGTGGCACAACCGGTAAGTATCATAGCCACAAGAAGAAAGCCTATAACGATTCTTTTCATTTGTCTTTCCTTTCGATGAAGTAACAGACTAAGACATCCTTAGCGACGGTATCAAGAGGTTCCGGTATTCTATCTCAACTCACATCAAAGCTGTTTGGACTTAGTTCTATTATAGAGACAATGCAAACCCTTGTCTCGTCCACGTCATTTTATTAATATTTAAATTCATCATCTCGTGGATCAGGATACCGTCTTTATCTTTGAGCTCTTTTTTGGGTATAGGGCATTCGGGAGGAACTATGAAAGAACAGCAAGATGCCCTTCAAGCGCTCTTGGAGGCGATAAGAAACAACGTAGCTAAGCGACTTGTTGGCAAAGATGAGGCGCTCGAGCACCTTTTGATTGCGCTGATTGCATCGGGCCACGTGTTGATTGAAGATGTCCCGGGGATAGGAAAAACATCGTTGGTCCGATCGCTAGCGGAGTCCCTTGAATTGTCCTTTCAGAGAATCCAATTTACACCGGACGTACTTCCCTCTGACATTACGGGATTTAACATGTACAATCCCAAGACGCGTGAGTTTGAGTACGTTCAAGGTGTGCTGATGACGCATCTGCTCTTAGCTGATGAAATCAACCGCACAAGCCCCAAAACACAATCCTCTCTTCTCGAGGCCATGCAAGAACGACAAGTCAGCGTAGATGGCGTGACATACGATCTGCCGCGCCCCTTTATGGTGATGGCGACACAGAATCCACTCGATCATTTGGGGACTTATCCATTACCTGAAGCTCAGCTTGATCGATTCATGATGCGCATCCCGATGGGCTATCCGCAAAAAGAAGAAGAAATGGATATTTTGCGCCTTCACGGCGATCAGACATTAGAAGAACCTCTCCATGCCGTTGTCAGCCGAGAAGATATCCTGTATCTTCAGAAAAAGGTTCTGCAGATCTATATTTCTGAACCACTTCTTCGTTACATTGTAGAATTGAGTCAGCAGACAAGAGCGAGAAAAGAATTTGTTTTAGGGGTCAGTCCAAGAGCCACTTTGATGTTACAGCGTGCAGCACAGGCGCGTGCGCTGCTTCGCGGTCGCGATTTTCTCCTTCCCGATGACATTCAGGCACTTTTCCTTCCCTGTTTTTCGCATCGTCTGCGACTGTCTTCCACCGGCGCTCACGATCAAGAGATAGACCAAATTCTTCTCGACCTATTGGAAAAGCAGAGAGTCCCGAAGTGAAGCTGAGAGCTCGGTTCTTTTTGTGGGCACTTTATGTAGTAGTCAGCTTTGCCGTGATGCAGTTGGCTCTTCGTCCTTTTGCCTACGCTTTTTTCTTTTTTGCCCTCCTTCTTGCTCCCGTCTCTCTTCTCGTCGCGCTCTACCAGAGGTCTCGCTTACACATTGAGTTCTCTGAAGAAATGGAGTACGTCCCGAGAGGTCAAAAAGTGTCTTGGGTGTTGGCACTCACAAACCCCCTTTATCAGACCTTGCGGATAGAAGAAGATCAGCCGTTTCTTCTGCAAGCAAAAAGCAACTGGAGACGAACGTATTCACGCAGTGCTTCACATACAGGTCCTACTCCCTCCCCTCGACCCACTCTTTGGATGAGTGACCCAATGGGCTTCTTTCAATTGAAATTATCTTATGAAAAACCAAACGACATTTATGTTCTTCCCCATCCCGTTTCCTGGACCGGCCCCGCCCTTGGAATGGGAGACTTGCTCTCTGTCATCCAGCGTCCCGTTTCAGGGATGAGTGATGTGTCCGAATGGACTTCCTCCCGCCTCCTTAGACCGGGGGATCCGATGAAGAGAATACACTGGAAACTCAGCAGTCGTTTGCAGGAATGGGTCGTACGTGAAGAAGAAGGTCATATGCTGTCGCATATCGTCATGCTTCTAGACATGCCGGAGGAGTTTCAAGAAGATCTGTCTAAAAGAGATGACTTTCTCGATCGTGTGGCGGGTCTCAAGCTACAAAGCGCTGCTGCCGAGCATGCTCATCTGCGCGCCTATCTACCGATGAAAACCCACACAAAGTTCTTTCAATCTCAAGAAGTCCTCAAACAACTGGCGCGTATCCCTTTAGATAGCTATCTTTCTCTAGAGCAGCAGATGCAACAGGAATTCAACCTGCCTCATGCACTATATCTCATTCTCACCCCTAGGAAAGATATCAACATCGCAGCGCTCCTGAATGAACAAAGAGGGCAATGGAATCTTGCCTTTCACTCATTGGCGAAAGAGGACCCCTCATGAAAAACAAGATCCTCTCGTTGCTTGTTTCTATGACTGGTGCTTTCGGGTTCTCTCTCGTCTTGTATTACTTCTTTTTGCTTCCCTATGACTACTCTTTCCCGCTTCCCTGGGTCTTCCACCTGCTTCTTTTGGCGGGCTTGCTTTTCGTGCAAAAGACCTGGAAGATCGGTCGATGGGTTTTTCTAGCTGTTCTGTTGCTTGCGTCACTGATGCTCCTTCATCAGGGATTTCGAGCTTACGCTCTTGAGATCATCTTAAAAGGTGAAGAGATTTTTCAGCAGATCTATCGCTGGAGTGTCTATCCCTCCGGCAACCCGCCCGCCTTCTTTCTCCGCTCATGGAGTGTCATTTCTGTCTTTGTCAGCTTTGTCTTTTATCATCTCTTTCCGGCGCCGTTTGCCGCTCTTACCTTCCTCGCATTACCTCTTTTTCTCAACTTCTCTATTGACGCCAAGGAGTGGACGGGAATGCTCTTTGCAGGATTTGTCATACTCATCCCGCTTTTTGGTGTACAAAAGGCTCGTCGGCAGAGGGCGTGGAGCTTTTCTCCTCTTCTACTGCTCGTCGTCCTTGGCGTGTTTTTAGGGCTACAGATCTGGACGTCGGAAGATCTGTTTTCAACAAAAATATCGGATTTTTTCAACGAAGATAGACAGACAGTCAAGATCAGTCCTCTTGGAGATTTCTCTCTATCCACTTTTGGGCTGTATGAAGGAGACGCCCAACTGAGTGGAAAGCCGGTACAGGACAATACGCCTTATCTGAGCATTTCTTCGACAGATTTCCCCACATACCTAGGGATTCGAAAATACGAGCACTTTGATTCCGTACGCGCACGCTGGTTTAGCGAAGTGCAAGAGGAGATCCCATTTGATGAAATAAATGAGGAGTTTCCACTCGCCCGAGTGTTTCCAACACCCGACGAAGAGCTGGCAGAGCATGTCACTCTTACGTATCAATTTTTACTCCGTGGTCCAAGTCAACTCTTTCACGGCGGCGCTCCGAGAGAGATCACAAGTACAGGAGAGGATCACTTTGCCTATACTCCCTCAGGAGAAGTCTTTCGATCCGGATCGGATCTGGAGACAGCCTACTCTGTCACCGGATGGTACTGGAACAAAGAGAGTCTGGACGAAAAGATGGAGGAGTTATCAGATATTCCCTCCGTCCTTGAAGAAAGCATATCGGAGCGTCTAGACCTTCTGGCTCAGGGAAGAACGGGCGTGGAGGCTTTGCTCTTCTTTCGAGACTATTTTGCTTCCCATTTTACTTATAACGAGTCTTCTCGCTATCCGATGAGCGAGCGAGATTTTATTGGGTGGTTTCTTCACAATCAAGAAGGATTCTGTGTGCACTTTGCGACGGCCATGACCATGATCGCCTCCGAGTACGGTTTTCCCTCGAGATACGTCGAAGGGTTTGTCCTTCCTACCGATCGAACGATACTGGGAACGTACGAGGCACATGCCTGGTCAGAGATCTATTTGGTGGACATTGGCTGGGTGCCTTTTGACGCCACCCCTGCCTCGTATCAGGAGATTCTCTTCACTCGAGGTGCAGTAGAAGAGACAGTCTATCCACAGGACAGCTGGGAAGAAGAAGTACTTCCTGAGCCGAAACTCCCTGAACAAATGCCACAGGATGATGCACCGATTGATCTCGCGGAGCCTTCTGAGATGGACGCAGAGGAGAAGCGTGTCGAATCCTCTTGGAAACCAGGCACTCTTCTTTTGCTACTAGCCCTTCTCTATCTCTTAAGTAGATGGATTGTCCACCAACTTCGCCATCATAGAAGATGGTTGTCTTTTCAAAGAAAAAAAGACTCCCGCAAATTGGTGCGAAAGGTCTTGAAAGAAATGCATCGACTTCTTCAGCTAGCGGGTGTCCCCCCGCAAAAACCTTGGAATGTTTCTTCTTGGATGCATACAAAGCTGTATCCGCATCTTCGAACATCTACAGATATTTTTCAACCATCGTTGCGGGCAATAGAGCGTAGTCTCTACGGTGAGGAGGACGCGTCAATAGAGGAAGTAGATGCGCTTTTATCCTACTATCAGCGACTGGAAATAAAAACACGCAGGGAAACGCCCTTATGGAAGTGGTTTTTCCTGCGATTCTTCCTCCCCGGATTTTTTGTCGATCGTCTGCTGTAACGAATATGTTTCTAAAAAAGAGTGTTTTTTCCCTTTTACAACGGTGCCCAAAATAGCGCCTGTATGGACATTTTTGGTGCTGTGAAAGATCGCATCTTCCACATGCGTAAAACGCTCTTTCAGCATGGGGATCAACTCTTTGATCTCTCTGCGCGTCGAAGGAAGCTCTCGTGCCGCCACTTCACAGGCGCAGTCTAAAAATTCAAGCTCCATGGCCTCCTGCCACAGAAGAATATCCCTTTCTCTTACATAGTAGAGCGGGCGGATCAATTCCATCTCCGGATGCGATGTGGAGTGCAGTTTTGGCATCATTGCCATCGTCATTCCCCCGACAAGGACGTTCATCAGCGCCGTCTCGATGACGTCGTCAAAGTGATGACCCAATGCGATCTTGTTGCAATCATGTTTTTTCGCGAGATCATATAGAACCCCTCTTCGCATCCTTGCACAGAGATAACAGGGGTTTTTTTCGTTCATTTTCTTAGAGGCGGAGAACACATCGCGCTCATAAAGATGCAGTGGGTGTTCAAGAAGAGCCTGAAGTTCTTCTACTTTCTTTCGATTCTCTTCAGCGTAGCCCGGATCCATGCCGATGAGAACCAAGCCAAAATTCTTCTTCCCATGGCGGTGCAGCTCTTCAAAGAGTTTAGCCAATAGAAATGAGTCTTTTCCCCCTGAGAGCATCACGGCGATTCTGTCGCCAGGAAGAATCAACTCATATTCTTTGATAGCTCGAATAAACGGACTCCAAAAGCGAGATCGATAGGTCGTGATCAGACTATGTTCTATTTGTGCCCTCTGACTCATGGGTTCACATCCTCACTGTCATAGATATTGATGGTCATGCCCTCGCGTGCTACCACCTCGTCAGCTCTCTCCTTCGGCACCGTGATGGTGAGAGGATTTCCGTCGGAGATAAATCGTCTTCTCTCACCCTGCTCAAATCTTTTCAACCAGTCGTACAGACCCACTTCATCCACGTTAATTTCACTCGCTCTCACTCGATGAATATGTGCAGCGGAGAACTCCTTGTGAAAAGGAGAAACACTTGGATCCCAGCCGACATTTAATACGGCTACGTTATGATAGGCAAAGCCCTCGTATTCTCCTTGTGTCAGATAGGACTCATACTCTTTAGCCGGGCGTGAGCCAAAACTCAGAGCCAAAAGATCCACTTTATATCCGGCCCCTGAGATAGACTGGAGATAGCGAGCTTGAGTGGCGATCTCACGCTGAACTTCCTCAGCCGAAAGATCGGAGAAGTCCGGGTGTGTGCGTGTATGATTTCCGATATCCATCCCGTGATTCAATAGGTAACGGATTTTCTTTTCTTCAAGTCCCTCTTGTCTAAACGGCACATTTCCATGCGCGAAGAACGTTGCGTTTAGAGGAAAGTCCGGATGCTCTTCGTGGAAAGAAACAAGAACCCCTACGGCACATTCAGGATCGATCTCCCCGTTTTCTAGATAACAAAATTGACTTGCATAGGCGTCGTCAAATGTTAAAACGACCGGAGTATATCCTGCTTTGGTGGTGATATGCCCTCTGGCAAAGTCGCGCAGACTGATCGGGCGATATCCCTCTTCGTATAACACGGTTAAATCTTTTCTCAGGTTTTCTGGGGAGCGAACCCATTCCTCTTCCTCTCCTATCGCATGATACATGAGGACCATGATCTCCCCGCTCTCATCCGGCAAGAGTGTCAGATCGATTACAGGTGAGGCCGGCTCTTGTACGGCGGACTCCACTTCGTCCGTCTCGACACTCTCATTTATCGATTTATCAGCACATGCAAAAAGAAGAAGGGCGATCAGGAAAATAGGTAAATATTTCTTCATGGCGTTCCCTTTGGGCATTTTTTTTGCTACTCTTTAATCAGGAGGGTGGAATGGATGTGTATTCTCGAACCCGAAGTCTTTTAGGGGAAGAACGATTTGATCAGCTGCGTCGGCTTCGCGTGATGGTTGTCGGAGTAGGAGGTGTCGGCAGCCACGCTGCACAGGCTCTTGCCCATATGGGCGTTGGTCATCTTCATCTTGTAGATCATGACGTGATCGACATCACAAATGCCAATCGCCATGTACAGGCGCAAAAGCGCCGGATAACTCAGCCAAAAGTCCTGGCTCTAAAAAGTCATTTAGAGGAGACATTTGATGAGCTGAGCATCTCCACTACGCGTGCCTACTTCAGTGAAGAGACAAGATATCTCCTTGACGAGCCTGTCGATATCATTCTCGAATGTATTGACCATCTCCAAGCAAAGATTCTTTTAATCCAGGAAGCCCAGCGTAGAGACATCCCTATCCTCAGCGCGATGGGAATGGGCAATCGCGTCGACCCCTCAAAATTATTCTTTACTACTCTATATGAAAGCCGTGGTTGTCCACTCGCTAGACGTCTCAGAAAAGAAGCTCGTCTGTTGCAGCTAAAAGACATCCCTGTCATCATGTCCTCAGAAATTGCCGCCAAGACAGTGGTGGAAAGCGAAGCGGTTCGCCATGCTCCGGCTTCGTGCTACTTGGTTCCGGCCGCTTGTGGAAACATGATGGCTTATTACGTCCTGGATCGATTTACCACCGCGTCGACAAAAACCAGTACACCAACACGCTGATAAGAGTAATGGCGCCAAAAGCCACCATCAAGAGTTTGGTTTCATAGATTTTTTGGGTAGCAAGTGTATGATGAGGCCACTCCATCTGGAATTTCTCATACTGTCTTTGATCTGCTTCCGAGAGTTCGGAGAGATTCTCTGCACCCTGTACTCGCTTCCAGAAGAGGTACGATCGGAGAAAAGAAATCATCACAAATATAAAGACACCGATGGCAAACCAAAGATAGTATTGCGGCATGAAGGGCTCCCTTACAAAGATTTTCTTATATTTTAGCAGATGCGATACCTATAGGCAAACGCCGCAGCATTTGCTATACTGTACGAAAAAGGAGGATGTATGAAAAAACTGATTACAATCCTGATGGCACTAGTGCTTGTCTTTACACTAGTCGCCTGTGGTAAGACCGACACACCTGCTCCAACGCCGCCGGCGCCCGAAGAGACGCCCGCCGAAGAGCCCGTTGTGGAAGAAACACCCGCTGAAGAACCGGCTCCGGTGGAACAGCCGGTAGAGCATGGGACACTGCGCGTGCAGCTCATTCCTTCAAGAGACGCCGCCGTTCTCGATGCTCAGAGAAAGCCCCTTCAGGACCTGCTAGAAGCAGAACTCGGTATGCCTGTTGAAGTCACGATCGCCACAGACTATAATGCGCTGATCGAAGCGATGAAGAGTGAAAAGGTCGACGTAGGCTTTCTTGCTACCACATCGTATGTGCTCGCCGCCGATCAGGGCGCCGCAGAAGCCATTCTCAAATCCCTGCGTTATGACGTGGATGACAAAGGCAATCTCCTGATGGATCAGCCTCTTGTCGATGGCTACAAAGCACAGCTCGTCGCATCACCCGACAGCGGCATCACGTCCATTGAAGATCTAAAAGGCAAGAACATCGGTATTGCCTCCTTCACGTCCACATCCGGATTTGTGTGGCCTGCCAACCTGCTTGCCGACCATGGCCTTGATCCGGAAAAAGACGTCGAGTGGATCGATCTTGTCGGACATGACAATGCGATTCTCGGTGTCTACAACGGACAAGTCGATGCAGCCTTTACGTTTAAAGATGCTCGCACACTCGTAGAAGACGAACTTGAAGATGTCTATGAAAAAGTTGTCTTTGTCACAGATACCACCAGCATTCCCAACGATACGATTTCTGTCATCCCCTCTCTTGATCCTGCGCTGAAGGAAAAGATTAAACAAGCCTTCCTCAACATCGCGGCTTCAGAAGAAGGACTCGAAATCATCCGCGCTGTCTACAACCATGAAGGCTATGCTCCGGCAACAGATGATGAGTACGCCATGGTTCGCGAATACCTCGCACGTCAGGCGGAATGGGATTTCTAGGAAATGATTAAGCTGTCTTCGGACAGCTTTTTTTTAGGAGTTATCAATGCTTGATATCCGCAACATCAGCAAAGTATATCCCAACGGAGTGCGCGCACTGAGCGATGTCTCTTTGAATATTCAAAAAGGCGAATTCGTCTCCATTATCGGACTTTCCGGAGCCGGCAAAAGCACTCTTTTAAGAAGCATCAACAAAATGATCGAAATAACCGAAGGAGATATTCTTTTTCAGGGAAAATCCATTAAGGAGGCAAAGGGAAAAGAGCTGCGCATGATCCGCCGAGATATTGGCATGATTTTCCAGAGCTTCAATCTCGTCAAACGAAGCCGGGTCATCACCAATGTTCTTTGTGGTCGCATTGCCTATCACTCTCCGTTTGTCACCTTCTTCGGTCTTTTTCCGAAAGAAGATAAGATGATTGCCTTTGAGGCACTTGATCGCGTCAATATCCTTGAAAAAGCGTATAACCGAGCAGATGAACTGAGCGGAGGACAGATGCAGAGGGTGGCCATCGCCCGCTCATTAGCGCAGGAGCCGATCCTCCTCTTGGCAGATGAGCCTGTCGCCAGTCTCGACCCGCTGACGACCATTCAAGTGATGGATGACCTCAAGCGCATCAATAGAGAATTAGGTCTGACGATGCTTGTCAATCTCCACCACGTGGATCTTGCGATCAAATACTCCACTCGCATCATCGGCCTTCAAGGTGGGCGCCTTGTGTTTGACGGACATTCAAAAGACGTCAATGATGAAGTACTAAAAGAGATCTATGGACGAGAGTTGACCAGTAGCGAAGTCCTAGGTGAGGTGGATGATGCGCCAGCATAAGTTTTCACGGGAGATCCCCGACAAACCTTCTGACATCAAAAGATATCTCTCCATCACTCTGTTTTTTCTTTTGATCTACGCTGCGGGGAGATTTACTCGGTTTAGCCTCAGCGAACTGTTCGATGGGATGTCCGAGGGCGGTGGTCTCATCAAGGAGATGTTCTTTCCACCGGACTGGGCATATATGAGACGACTTCTCGAACCCATGCAGGAGACGATTCAAATCTCGATCGTGGGGACCTTCTTTGGCTCCATTGTCGCCATCCCGTTGGCGATCGTCTCAGCTCGAAACTTTTTACGAAATCCTATTCTGACAGGAATTTTCCGAAATTTCCTCGGTATTTTTCGCACCATTCCCGCTTTGGTGTTTGCCGCACTATTCGCTTCCATCTTCGGTTTCGGAAGTTTTCCCGGCATTCTTGCCCTCATCGTCTTTACAGCCGGGCTCGTCGCTAAACTGGGATTTGAAGCCATTGAAAGCATCGATCCGGGTCCTGTTGAGGCCCTTGAGAGCAGCGGAGCCTCGAAACTCAGCATCCTACGATTTGCGATCATCCCTCAGATACTGCCACAGTATTTGAGTTTTATCCTCTACTCCTTTGAGATCAATATTCGCGCCTCGGCCGTTCTTGGCTATGTCGGCGCAGGAGGAATCGCCAATTACTACAATCGAACGCTCAGCTATCTTCAGTACGCCCGTGCAGGGAGCATTGTCCTGATGACATTTGTCGTGGTCATGCTTCTGGACTTGGTATCGAGTAAAATCAGAGAGAGGTTGCTATGAAGATGAACATTCCCAAAGCTCCTCCTATGAAAAAAAGTACCATCGTCTATACGCTGATTCTCATAGCCATTATTGTCTGGGGATTAAGCGGAATCCACTATAAAGGCATCATGGCATCGGCAGTCGGCACGGTGCGAGCGATGGGACGAGGAATCGTCAATCCTGACGTTGATTATCTGAAGAACTTTACGGTGGACGGGCTCCCCTATGCCATTATTGAGACTCTTGCCATTGCTGTAGCAGGTACCTTCATCTCCGGCATCCTCTCGATTCCATTTGCCCTGCTGGCTTCCCAGAATATTGTCGGCAAAAAAGTCTCCAAAATTGGCAAATTCCTCATTACCAGTATTCGCGTCTTTCCGGAGTTGATCCTCGCCATCATTTTTGTTAAGATCGTCGGACCCGGCGCAGTCGCCGGTGTGATGGCACTGGGCGTCCATTCGATCGGGATGCTTGGCAAACTCTTTAGCGAGTCAATTGAAAGTATGGACATGGGGCCGGTAGAAGCGTTGGAGGCCAGTGGCGCAAGTTCTCTTCAAAAATTATTCCACGCGGTCATTCCCACCGTGATGACGGACCTGATGGGCTTTACCCTATACCGCTTCGAAATCAATACAAGAGCCGCTTCTACGCTCGGTATCGTCGGAGCCGGAGGCATCGGAGCCCCTCTCATCTTCTCCATCGGTTCAAGAAACTGGTCTCGTGTGTCTATGATTGTCTTTACTCTGATTGTCACGGTCGTCATCGTCGACATGATCAGCGGAAGCATCCGAAAACGTCTCCAGTGAATTAATTAGAAAGGAATACGGGAATTATCCCGGTCTGATCAACAAACTATGAATATCCTTGTGACCAATGATGACGGAATCCAATCGAAGGGGATCGCTCTTCTCATCGAAGCTGCCCGCGAATTCGGAGAAGTCTATGTCGTGGCCCCCAGCAGTCAACAGTCGGCTGTCTCTCAAGGCCTGACCATCCATGAGCCACTTCAGATCGAGCAGATGGATCATCTCTTTGCGGACACCACCTCGTATGCCATCAGCGGAAAGCCCGCCGATTGCATTAAGGTTGCTCTCGAGTATCTGCGTTTTCCTATCGATATGGTTTTCTCCGGAGTAAATGACGGACCGAATTTGGGAACGGATATTCTATATTCCGGAACCGTCGCCGCTGCTTCTGAAGCGAGCATCTTTAATATCCCTAGCGTCGCTTTTTCCACGGATTTTGGCTGTTTTTCGATCGTTGAAGATGAACTGCGATCCACCATCAGCTACGTATTTGAACATCAATTGCCCACGTCCGGTCGCATCGTCAATGTCAATTTCCCTTTAAACAAATACAAAAGAAGCAAGGGGTATCGACTGACCACCCAAGGGATGCGCATTTTCTCTGCTAAATTTCGCCATGATGAGGGAAAGTACTGGCAGGAGGGCGATTGGGTGGATGTTCACAACGAAAAAAATACAGATGTGACGGCGGTGACGGAAGGATATATCTCCATCACCCCTTTGGGGACAGATCGAACAGATCGAAAACTCCTTGATTTGTGGAAAGAACGGCAGAAAGAACCGTTATAAAAAAAATAGGGCTAACCGCCCTATTTTGCCTTATAGAGGACATTTTGCACAAACTCGAGTGCCACCGTCAAGACGACCGCTAGAAGTACCGCATCAACAAATGAAGAGATAAACACCCCTTTGATGATTTCCTGGCCTTTCCACAGCGCCAGCGGGAGACTCAACAGCCCTAGTATGATGCCCGGAATAATACTCAGTCCGAGAGTAAAACAACCTGCACCGACCAAAAGTCCCGCCAACAATCGGATAAGCGTGTGAATCAGGGCCACTGCAAAACTGAGAATTAGTGCACCTTCTATCGATTGAATACTGATAAACCAGCCGATGTAACTGAAAAAGTACATCAGCAGTCCGGTCAGCACCCATTTGGTAAGCATTCGCATGGATTCCTCCTAATACTCGAATATCATACCATGTAGAACGCGCTTTTTCTACTGAGCGGATTTGCTTTTCCACAGAAACAGAAGGACACCCAGTAGAATGAGGACCGAAGCAGTACGCATCGCCAGTTCCGTACGGTCACCCGTATCAGGTAGTTTGGGGATTTTATGGTTGACTATCCGGATGACAGATCCGTCCTGAATGCTCGCATGAACGATATCTGCTTTTTGATACCCTTCAGGCACCTCCACTTCTTCTATGGTGATATTTCCCGGAGACAATCCTCGAAGGACAACAGATCCATTTTTGTCTGAATAGACTGTAGCACTTCCTTCTTCCGAGAGGTGATACTCATCTCCTCTTTTTTCAAATCGCAAGAGCTTGTCATCGGCTTTGATTAAAAAACCTGCCTGCAACCCCGTATTGTTTGTTTTATCGGTCTTCACAAGTGTTACAGTGCTTTTTCTATTTTCAATCGTAAGCGCAAGTTCTTCCTCTACATCAAATGCCAGAGCTTCTGAGAGGACGTATCCAGCCGGCGCACTCACTTCTTCTAGTGAGTAGGTTCCTGAAGGAAGAGCAAGAATTTTTAAGAGTCCCTCCTCATCGCTCTCTATAAGAGGCGATCCTTCCGGATCCAGGCGATAGCTTCCCATATCCTGTTTAAAAGTCAATAGGCGTGTGCCTGAGAAAACGTGAAATACTGCGCGAAGAGGTGCTTTTGTCTCTTGGTCGATCTTTTTCACTTCAACACAAGTCGGTTCGTTCTCCCAACGGAGCGTCAGATCTTCCTCCCCCTTCACTTCCACTCCCCATTCTTTTGCGCTTCTTTTGTATCCCTCTGGTGCATCTTTTTCCCTGATAAAATACTTTCCATAGACAAATTCCCAATCAAAGATTCCTGCGGCGTCTGTCACCACTTCCGCTAAAAAGACTCTTTCCCCATCAGCCTCTGCCTCTAAGACAAAGCGCGCTCCAGGAAGAGGTCTGCCGGTATCAGACTCCACTTTCATCACGCGCAGAAACCCTCTTTTTAGCTCGTTTTGAATCACCTCCACTGCAATGATCTGTTCTTCTCCTTCGCTCTCTGAAAAAGAAAACGAAACAGGAATTATATCCTGATGGATGACATACGCATCGTGGGTCGCAAGCTCTTTGAGATAATACTCCCCTTGAAGTAGCGCCTCAAAAATGCCTTCTCCCTCTTGATTTAAGGTTGTGACGCCCATCAGTGTCCCTTCCTCAAGCCCCATCAGTTCCTCCGCATTATAGAGACCAAAGAGCACTTCCTCGAGTACTTCGTCGCCGAGAAACAAGGATTCTTCCATTTCTTTGTGAAATGTAAATATGGCGCGCTGAAGGACATTCGAAATGCTTTTTGACTGCAAATGGATGCGTTGATGGGCTTCTTGCGGCGTGAACACGATCTCATGCACATTATCGTCTCGCAGATAACCAGAAGGCGCTTCCAGTTCGCGCAAGGTATATGTCCCCAAAGGCAGATCTTCAATCCGATAGATCTCTTCACCTGTCTCAAACTCATGAATGATTTCTCCGTTCTTCTCCAGAGCAAATCTCACCCCTTGAAGATAAGAAGACTCCATGCGAGGAACCGTGACGAGATATCCATGCTGCTCTACCGTCTCCCAGGCAAGAAACTGTTTTCCGTACTTTTCAACTTCCAACACGCCCGTCTGCGGAATGTTCTCTAGATGAATCAATATCTCTGTGCTGTCAATGCTGACTTCTACACGACCGCTCTCCGGATCTAGGAAGTAACCCAGTGGACCTTCTACTTCTTCTAGCCAGTAGGTGCCAAAGGGAAGTTTCTCGGGAAATGTCAGTGTCCCGCTTTCATCAGTGACAAACTCGTGCAACTCCATGACTTGAGGATAGGTCACCTTCATGCGGATCGGATCGCCTCCCGTTTCTTCTCTGTAGAGAGAAAATCGCATGCCCGCTTGTGGAATGGTCTCTTTCGTCCATGCATCAATCTTGACAAGTCGGATCTGAGATAAAATTGGGGCATTCTCAAGGCGCAGAGTCACCAACTGTTCTCCAAGTACGACCTCGAATGGCTCTAGTGCGAGAAACCCATCCGTGACGCTCTCTTGTATGATGGTGTATTTCCCGTGTGGAAGTAATCCGCTAGAAGCAAATCCGTTTTCCGCTGTGACTAGGCGATCGACGATCTTCCCGTATTCATCTTCAATACGAAAGTGAATACCGGCTTCCGGCGTTTTTTCTCCGCTTTCGAGCTCCTCGGTCTCCTCTAGATGTTTGCTTAACTGAATTCTTGAGAGTTTTGGGGCATTGTAGAACACAATGCCTTCTGAACTCACAAAGGGAAGTGGTTGATACACTGTTTCAGCATTTCCCTGAAGTTCCAGCAGCGTGTTCAGTTTGTCAATCTGCTTCACGTAGGCTTCATACAGAGCTTCCCCATTCTCCGCGAGTTGCTCCCAGCTGCCGTCTGGATGAAGTATCCATTTGATCCCCAGGGGGTTGATCTCGTACCCCTCTGGCGCTTCAAGTTCTATTAACATATACTTTCCCGGCTCTAGGGGTGGAAGGGTTATGATACCATCTGTTGCCTCTACTTCCGCAATCATGTCATCACATGGCTGAGATGGCGTAGGGTAAAAACTCTCCGAGCAGTACACAGCAAATGTCCCGCCATCTAAAGGGATCTCCAGATCAATGATGGACTTTTTTTCGACGGAAAGAGGAAATCTGCTCCGTTCATTTTTTAGATGATGTTCGCTGATGATGACAGGTGTGTAAGGATCCTGATAAGAAATCACGACCGTGATCTCCTGTGCATTCTCCACATATCCACTGGGGGGTTCAATTTCTACGACGGTATATTCTCCTAGCGGAAGCAGTGAAGACAAAGCCACTCCCTCTGAATTTGTGGCGATCTTTTCTATTTCCACTTGTTCTTGACGAATCGAAAACAGAGCTCCTTCGAGCTTTCTATCATCAAAAGCATCTGATTTGACGATGCGAATGCGCCCTTTCGGCTCTTCGTTGAAAAGTGTCAGCTCGGTCGTTTCCCCCGCTTGAACATCAATAGCGTGAATGGCTTCATCGATCAGAAAAGGTGGTGGCACAGAGGTTTCTATTAAATAGTACCGTCCTTCCGGTAATAGAGAGAAAGTTATTCTCCCCTCTTCGTCCGTCGTGTTGCTCTGTAACTCCTCTTGGAGGAGTGCATCTGAATACAGAGAAAATGTCGCTCCACTCACAGGGTCTCCTGCACTACTCTTCTTGCTCAGCGTAAACGTGCCATCTTCTTCTATATCTAGAATAATGGACACATCAAGCGGCGCTGAGACACGGAAGATGCCCAGATCCTGCACATCCGGATTGTCATGGGCATACACAAAAGAAATGCCTTTATCAAACTTCCTATGTGAAAGAACAATCTCTCCACTTTGCGCCTCAGAAGTCGCGGTGATGTGAAGAGAATTTCCTTCAATTTGAACGTCTACTCCATGAGGAGCATATTCGATTTGATAGTCGCTCAATCGCTGGTTTTCATCCACCAGTGTCCTGGTTTCTCTTTTTTTCATCTCCAGCCACTGTGGAGAAAACAAGGGTTTACTCAGAGACTCTTCGACAGCCGCATCTAGTTGCACTTTCCAACTATCGTAGAGTTCGTTGAAAGCTCGATTGATGCCTCCATCTAAGAATCTCCACGTGACGATCGACGTTCCCATCGTTCCCAAAAAATCAGGGTTTGACCCGTAGTACTTTACCGGGATCGTCTCCCATATCAAGCGCTGTGTAAACATATATTTCAGATTCTCATCTTCAAACCCTTCGAGTCCCTCATGAAATCCTAAAGCGACGGCTATTTCGAGTCTCTGCAGATCTTCTTTTGGAAAATACTCATAAAATGAAGTTTTCTGCATGGATCCTTCAGCAGACAAGAGAGCTGGGTGAAGACAAAATCCGCTGTCACCGGAGAGTGTGTCTTTGTAATGGTACACATGTGCTTGACGAGATACTCCCGGAGGATACGGCTCGGGGGCAAAGCGAAAATAGAGATATCCCGGGTTGTCCTGATAATCGATGCGACTGCCGTAGGTGACTTCAACAGTTTCACCTGCCGCGGCGCTCACAGAAGCTAGAGCAAAAAACAACAACACGATGATAACCAAGGGGTATAAACGTTTCATATGGACTCCTTTCGCACCCATTATGCAAGAGAAGTCACGTCACTGGTGGACCCAGCAGCCAGTATTCCATGAAGGCAGGCTTTCTGCTATGATGAACGAAGAGGGAGGTACGATGAGACTAAAAGACGTTGGATATGTGCGTGTGGCGGCAGCCAGTATACCTGTTTCAATTGCAGATCCATACACAAACGCTAACTATATAGTGGACACCATCACCCAGGCGCAGAAAGTGGACGTTGAGGTTCTTGTGTTTCCCGCACTCACTCTCACGGGTAGCACCTGTGGAGATCTGTTTCGCCAAGAGCTCTTATTAAATGAATCACTCAAAGCGTTGAAAGCGGTTCTTAAAGCCACAGCTGGAAACACCATGCTGATTTCTTTAGGGCTTCCTCTTCGAGTCGATGGACAGATTTACAATGCGGCTGCCGTGATCCAGTCGGGAAAACTGCTCGCGTTCATTCCCTCGGAGAATTCTACGCAACAAGATAGCTGTTTTGATCCCGGTTTGTTTCGTTTCTCTGAGCAACATACGTCATCGCATGTGAAATTTTACGGTGAGGAAATCCCTTTTCAAAGAGACATACTGTTTGTCGATAAAGACAGCGATCTTTCCATTGCAGTGCATGTCTGTAAAAATTTATTGGAGCCTCATGTCCCAGAGCTGCAACAAGCCACAGTACATCTGCATCTAGCATCGAGTCCGGAGATTGTAGGTAAGAAGAATCTGCGAAGCGACATGCTTCGATGGTTGAGCCTTCGTCAGCAAAGCGCAGAAGTATATGCTTCCAGCAGTTCAGATGAGTCGACGTCAGACTATATTTACAGTGGTCACTGTCTCATCGCAGAGCGAGGTGAGCTCCTTGAATCGAACCAATACCAACAAAAGGGACCTTACATCGTGACAGACGTCGATGTCGATACGCCTGCGTGTCTTCGTTCCTCTCGCGGATCGTCCGTCGTTTCAGAACACTCCGTAATGAAAATCTCTTTTTCTCGCGATGAGAAAAGTAGAACTCTTCTGCGACAGTATTCCCCCTACCCGTTCTTGCCACATGCTAGCGATGAAGAACGCTATTACTCAGAAGTCCTCCATCTTCAGGCCACTGCCTACATGCAGCGGATGAAAAAGACAGGTCTTCATCTGAGTCACATTGGCATCAGCGGAGGGCTGGATTCCACTTGGGCTCTTATCGTTGCCCTCAAAGCACATGAGATGCTTGGCACCTCAAAAGATAATATCCGTTGTATCACTATGCCCGGTTTTGGGACATCTGACGCCTCGCGAAAGAGTGCACATCAGATTTGCTCGCTACTGGGACTTGCTCTTCGGGAAATTCCCATTGTCGATGTGACACTACAGCATTTCCGAGATATCGGCCATGATCCGCAAGATCTCTCTCTGACGTACGAGAACGCCCAAGCACGAGAACGCACGCAAATTTTGATGGACCTAGCTAACAAGGAAGGCGGACTTGTGGTAGGCACAGGAGATTTAAGTGAAATCGCCCTGGGATGGTCAACATATAATGGCGACCAGATGAGTATGTACGGAATCAACGCCTCCGTCCCCAAGACGCTTCTTCGGGCTATATTAGCTTGGTATGCACACAAACAGCCAGAGGATCTTAAGCGTGCGCTCCTTACGGTCTTGCAGCGCCCTGTAAGTCCTGAGCTGCTTCCTCTTGATGCCCAAGGGGCAATCGTTCAAAAGACAGAGGATTCTTTAGGAGACTATGACGTAAACGACTTTTTCCTTTACTATGTCGTTCGAACAGGCTACTCTCCAAAGAAAATCCTTTACCTTGCTTCCCTTGCTTTTAAAGAGCGCTATTCTCAAAAAGAGCTCTGCCATACACTTCGCATCTTTTACCGTCGCTTCATCACTCAGCAGTTTAAGAGAAACGCAGCGCCTGATAGCGCCAAAGTGCTGCCCGTCTCTCTATCATCTAGAACGGAGTGGCGCATGCCTTCTGACGCTAGCAGCCGCTTGTTTATGATGGAGCTTGACAAACTTGAGGAGGAACTTTCATGAAGGTCACATTCGTTCACCACAGTTGCTATATCGTAGAGGACGACTTTACACAGATCATCTTTGACTACACCCAAGGGTCTCTCCCTCCAAAAAAAGACAAAGGAAGAGTTTTTGTCGTCACGCATAGTCATGCTGATCATTTCAGTCGAAGAATCTTCCGCCTTGATGGCGATCTATATATTTTAAGTGAGGAAGTCGAGGCTCCCCTCGATCTGCCAACGCTGCATTTGAGCCCGTTTGAAGAAATTGTTCTACAGGATCTTGCTATAAAAACATCGGGAAGCACCGATCAGGGACTGTCCATTCTGTTGACCCTCGGTGGCAAGCATTTCCTACATGCGGGAGACTTAAACATTTGGCACTGGCCGGAAGACTCAAAAGAAGAGCGAGAACAGATGGAAGCGGACTTTGACCGATACCTCTCTGTCTTTGAAGGGGTGGATCTGCACGCTCTATTCTTCAATGTAGATTACCGCCTCGGGGAGGAATATATTCACGGTCCCAAAGCGGCGATTGAGCGGCTCAAGCCCAAGCACTTCTTCCCTATGCATTTTACAGAGCATCCGCATATTCTTCCGGTATTTCGAGATCTATATAAAAACGCCTCCACAAAGATCCATCTCCTTGAAGAGAATCAATCGATTTCGATTTGATACGCAGCCCTTTTGAAGAATAGCTCCCTCTAAAAAAACTTTTATTCTTCTGCACGAAGGATGCTCTATTAAACATTACTAAAGTTCCTATAAATCAATCATCGATTGGTTAAAGATTTATTTATAGTTCTAAAATAAGCTATTGAAACAGAACGAAAAGCAAGAACCATTCTCTTACAAAATAGCGCTGAAGAGCTCGGTTTCTACTAATCTTTTAGAATGTGATGCAAAATGGGAAAGTGTAAGTCCCACCGCTGATCCCACAAGAGGTACAAATACAAGATATGTAAATCTCATTTGCTGGCTCCTTTTACCAAAGGATATTACTTGCACTTCAAAAGAGTTTGTAAAAATCTAATAAGACACGGTAGTGTAAAGGGTTTTGTGTAAACGTTCTTGTAGTGTGAGTAGGATCAGAGCTCAAAGGAACAAGCTAAACGGACGAGGCAAACATCTCTGATAGCTCCACCGTCACTTTGCTCCATCCTCGGTGTTTTCGTCCTTCC
>DUVM01000041.1 GCA_012841045.1 Tissierellia bacterium
ACCGGTTCGATCCCGGTTCCCGGCACCATGCCTTATTGTCCATTGAGTTAAATACGGTCCGGTAGTTCAGTTGGTTAGAACGCTAGCCTGTCACGCTAGAGGTCGAGGGTTCGAGTCCCTTCCGGATCGCCATTTTCGCCAGTGTAGCTCAATTGGCAGAGCAACTGATTTGTAATCAGTAGGTTGCGGGTTCGAGTCCCATCACTGGCTCCATATTTACCTATTTATATGGTGGGGTACCCAAGTGGCCAAAGGGGGCAGACTGTAAATCTGTTGCAAGTTGCTTCGAAGGTTCGAATCCTTCTCCCACCACCATATGCGGGTGTAGCTTAATGGTAAAGCCCTAGCCTTCCAAGCTAGTCACGAGGGTTCGATTCCCTTCACCCGCTCCACGAGTAAACATACATTGGCGTCCGTAGCTCAGCCGGATAGAGCAACGGCCTTCTAAGCCGTAGGCCAGGGGTTCGAATCCCTTCGGACGCGCCATTTAAGGGGATCATGGGGATTAGCCAAGCGGTTAAGGCAACGGACTTTGACTCCGTGACTCATAGGTTCAAATCCTATATCCCCAGCCAGCATGATCCATTAGCTCAGTCGGTAGAGCACCTGACTTTTAATCAGGGAGTCCCGCGTTCGAGTCGCGGATGGATCACCATTTCAGGAGAGGTACCGAAGCGGTCATAACGGGGCGGTCTTGAAAACCGTTAGGGTGCAAACCCACGTGGGTTCGAGTCCCACCCTCTCCGCCAGTACCTACTTACGGAGAAGTACTCAAGTGGCTTAAGAGGCTCCCCTGCTAAGGGAGTAGGCTCTTTACGGGGCGCGAGGGTTCAAATCCCTCCTTCTCCGCCATGGAGGGGTGTAGCTCAGTTGGTAGAGCAGCGGTCTCCAAAACCGCGTGTCGTGGGTTCGAATCCTGTCACCCCTGCCATTTCACTACCCCTGGGCCTTTAGCTCAGTTGGTCAGAGCATCCGGCTCATAACCGGCCGGTCCGGGGTTCGAGTCCCTGAAGGCCCACCACTATGCCCAGATAGCTCAGTCGGTAGAGCAGTGGACTGAAAATCCACGTGTCGCTGGTTCGATTCCGGCTCTGGGCACCATGATCTGCGACTGTAGCTCAGCTGGATAGAGTACGTGACTACGAATCACGGGGTCGGGGTTTCGAATACCTCCAGTCGCGCCAAAAGCGCTGATACGATATCAGTGCTTTTTTTGTACTCTAAATGCGTTAAATTACTGATTTTCTTAGAATTCTCATATTTTGTCCGCTCGAATAAAATTTCACAGACTGATGGGTATACCTACCAATGGATATAAAAAACGTGTGAAAAATCATACTCCGATAGGGTACTAATCCTATTTTGGAAGGAGGAGAGAATGAAAAAACTGACAATTCTGCAGATTAATGATACACACAGCTATTTAGAGCTCCATCAGGAACACTTCTACGGTCCTGACGGGATCGAAGTAAGGGAAGCGGGCGGATATGCCAGGCTAAAGCATTTGGTCGAAAAGATCCGAAGTGAAAACGAGCACGTCCTTCTGTTTGATAACGGCGATACCATCCACGGCACATACGATGCGGTGAAGAGTAAAGGCTGGAACATGGTTCCGGTCCTTAAACACATGGCCTTTGATGCCATGACATTTCACTGGGATAGCGCATATACTCCGGCAAATCTTAAAGAGTTAGCTAAAGAAGTAGGCTATCCCGTTCTGGCGTACAATGTCTACGATCTAGAAACTGGGGAGCGATACTTTGATCCCTATACGATCCTCGACAGTGGGGGATTAAAAGTCGCAGTGATTGGCCTGGCGGCGCATTTTATTGATAAGATGATGCCCGACTCCTTTCATGAAGGCGTGCGGTTTACGCTTGGGAACAAGGAACTTCCCGGGATGATAAAAGAAGTGAGGGAGAAAGGGGCTGATCTTGTGATCCTCTTAAGCCATAACGGATTTTCTCAGGATCTGAAGCTCCTCTCGGAGGTTCCAGGCATCGATATCGGTCTCTCATCACACACCCACAATCGCATTCATGAACCCGTGAAAGTAGGTGACGCCTACGTGATCCAATCGGGGTCGCATGGATCTTTTTTGGGAAGGATCGATCTTACGTTTGATGAAAAAGTGCGTTCGATCAAACATGAGTTGATCGAGATTACTCCGGAGATTCCCGAAGATCCTCATATGTCCGGACTGGTTGATCAAGCGCTAGAAGAACACCGTGAGATGCTCGAGGAAGAAGTCGGTTGTACCGAGACCCTTCTTCATCGCGCGACATCTTTGAACGCCACGATGGATGATTTCCTCTTGGAGGCCATGCTGACTTCAAGCGGAGCGCAGATCGCTTTTTCAAACGGCTGGCGCTATGGTGTTCCCATTCCTCCCGGAAAGATCACTCTGGGAGATCTCTATCGGATCATTCCTGTCAATCCGCCGCTTCGACGGGCTAAACTGACGGGAAAAGAGATCAAAGATATGATAGAAGAAAACCTCGAAGCCACGTATTCCTGTGATCCCTACGATCAAAAAGGCGGATATGTAAAGAGGATGAGGGGACTTACCGTCTATATAAAGATTGAAAACCCGTGTCAGCTGCGAGTGCAAGAGATTCTTGTCGGCAAGGAAAAACTCGTCTTAGAAAAAGAATACGATGTCGTCTATGTGACCAAACAAGGCGTGCCCTTTGAAAAATATGGAAAAGAACATCGCGACATGGATATTGACGCCATCACATCGCTTCGTGATTTTTTGAAAGAAGGATGCTACGAAGGCGATGACAAGCCGGCTGTGATCGTCATCTAAGAGGAACCACTAATACAAAAAGAGACCGCACACAAGGTCTCCTTTTTTTGAAACACGACTTATTTTCTCTGGCCTCCAGATGGATAGACATCTCCGACTTGAGGAGCTTTGATAGGAAGGCCGGGGTTGAACATGGGGATCGGCTGAAACTTGAAGCGACTCTTTAGGTGGCTTTGATCGATCAGCGATTTAATCGGTGCTTCCGGTGCAATCCCTAAGCGGATATAGTCATTGAGTGTCTTGTATGAATAGCCGAACACCTCTTCATCGGTCTTATTCGTCAGTCCGTCGGCCGGCGGTTTAATGAGAAATTTCTCCGGAATGCCCAATTCTCTTCCGATGGCGATCACTTCTTCGCTGATCAGCATTCCAAGAGGTGCAAAGGCCCCTGCGGTGTCACCATAGAGAGTGGCGTAACCGATCCAATCCTCCGAGAGATTGCCGGTGTTGATCACACGACTTCCCTCAATTGATTGCGAGATGGCATAGAGGACGGTCATGCGCACCCTTGCTGGCAAGTTGATCTGTGTCTGTGCACTGATGGGGAATTCTTTGAAGAAGGCGCTGCTGTGAAGCTGACGATAAATGGATGAGATGATGTAGGAAATATCGATCTCGGTATGATGGATACCTAAAAGCTCGCAGATTTCATAGGCGTAGGCGATATCTGCCTGATGAGAGTCAGGAAGGAGAACGCCATAGACGTTTTCTTGGCCAAAAGCTCTGCAAGAAAGAGCCGCCGTGACGCTGCTGTCCTTTCCGCCGGAGATCCCGATGACAGCTTTGTTTCCACCCGTGGAGATCATCATCTCCTGCATCCATGCCAGTAGCTCATCGAGTGTTTTTTCAGGAGAGAAATCCGTCTTCATCCAGTACCTGCACTTTCTGTTTTTCATTCTCCAGTGATTCAACGTAGGAAAACATGACACACGGTTACTTAGAAATCGAGCACATGCTTCCTTGCTGAGTTCTTCTTAGCCATGCAAGGATTATCTTAGGATGAGTGTTCTTTAGACATTAAAGCGAAAGAGAACCACTTCTCCGTCTTCAATGACATACTCTTTTCCCTCACTTCGGATGAGGCCGAGCTCTTTTGCTTTGACCATGCTGCCGGCCTGCTGGAGTTTATCAAAGGCAATGACCTCTGCTCGAATAAAGCCTCGCTCAAAATCAGAGTGAATTTTCCCAGCGGCTTTTTGAGCCTTGGTTCCTTTCTTGATAGTCCACGCATGTGTCTCCTTTGGACCCGTCGTCAAATAGCTGATCAGATTGAGAAGTGAATAACTCGCTTTGATCAGTTTGTCGAGGCCTGACTCTTCCACTCCCAGATCGAGCAGGAACTCTTTTCGCTCTTCAAGCGGGAGCTCTGAGATCTCTTCTTCGATTTGTGCGCTGATGGCCAGTACCTCGGCCCCTTCTTGTGCCGCTTTTTGCTCCACTGCCTTGAGAAAGGGGTTCTCCGCGTGGAAGTCATCCATCCCGACATTGGCGACGTAGATGACCGGCTTGTCCGTCAGAAGATGAAGGTCTGTTACGAACGCTCTTTCATCAGGCTCAAAAACCATGTTTTTTGCAAGGATACCGTTTTCGAACTCACCGAGCATGCGCTCCATAAGATGGAGATAGGGGAGCAGTGTTTTGTCGCCCTTTGCCTGTCTTTCCAGTCGGGTGATGCGTCGCTCGAGAATCTCCATATCGGCTAAGATCAGCTCCAGCTCGATGGTCTCCATGTCGCGCACCGGATCGATCTGTCCTTCTACGTGAACGACGTTTTGATCGTGGAAAGCTCTGACGACGTGAACGATGGCGTCTACCTCGCGAATGTGCGAGAGGAACTGATTTCCCAGTCCTTCTCCTTTCGAGGCGCCTTTGACAAGCCCTGCGATATCAAAAAAAGATATCGTAGCAGGGACGATTTTTTCGGAGTGAGACATCTGCGCGAGAGTGAGCAGTCTCTCATCAGGGACGTCCACGACACCCATGTTGGGTTCGATCGTGCAAAATGGATAGTTTGCACTCTGGGCTCCGGCATGGGTAATCGCATTAAATAACGTGCTCTTCCCGACATTGGGAAGGCCGACAATTCCTAGTTTCATGTTGCCTCCTGCTACTGGATTATACCTTGCTGGCATAATGTTTGGCAAACAGTGGTATAATGATTTTCTATGAAAAGAAAAGATTCAGCTAGGGCTTTATTTATTGAACGACTGCAGCCGACGATGCAGTTATTTATCCATGATAAGAAGAGAAAAGACTGGGGGCTCAGCATCTATTTTGTGCGTCCATTTTCCTCGAAAGAAGTGACGTATGCCTCGATGCTTGGAAGAGTCATGGAGTCTTCCTGTGAGCGCTATCCCTCCCTTCTTTCCGTTTCCCGAAGAGAAGAGGAGTTATACGGCAGCCACGTGTACTCAAATATAGAGAGTTTTTCAGACCAGTCGGTTCTAGGGTTTCACTTGCGTCTTCTTCGAGATGAATACGTCGATGAACGCCTCAGCGAAGAGGCGATCGACTACTTGTCTGACATCCTGTTTTCTCCGAAGAAAGGAGCGGATGGATTTGATCAGGAGACCTTTGAGGTGGAGCGCGAACGTCTTTTAGATGCCATGAGCTCTTTTTCAAATGATCCGATGAATCTCGCATATGCCGGGGCACTTCGAGGATGTCTCAAGGGGGATATAGGCCTTCTTCCGATGGAGCAAAAAGAAGTGCTAGAAGAGATGACGCCTCAAACTCTTTGGGCGTACTATATAGATCTCTTCTCCCAGGCAAAGAGATATCTTATTGTCAAGGGACCCTTTGAAGAGACAACGGTCGGAACAATCTCTCCATTATCTCCTTATGCACCCGAACTCCTACCTAAAGAAGAGCGCGTTGAAGAAGGAAGCTTTTCTCAGAGCGTCATGGTGCAGATGTATACGACCTCGATCGAAGCCCGCGACCCGCAGGCGCTGCCCTTATACCTGTTTACGGCTCTGTGGGGCACTGGCGC
>DUVM01000042.1 GCA_012841045.1 Tissierellia bacterium
GACCCTTGAAGGTGGAGGGAATGGTGCCTTCGAGTTGGCCGCGTACGCTCTGTGCGCGGAGAAGGCAGAATTCTTTGAAGGTGTCGACCGCTAGGTGAAAGTCCTGTGTGGAGGCAAACTTCGTGGGATCTCGATCCACGTAAGGTGCGATCATATTTCGAACAGACTCGACTCTTTCTTCAAAATAGCCGCTCTCCATATACATCTTTAGAAATTCATCGTAGAGAGCGTGATACTCTTTGACCACTTCTTTGTCTTTCATCAGTTCAAAAAACAAAGGCCTTCTAGCCATGTATTTAAGAGGGGCGGGGGTGTTGATAGGATAGTTGACAAAGAGGGTAGAGTCATCGATGGGGTCGGGCATGCCAAGAGCGTAGGTCACATAGGCGAGGTTGTAGTCCCACGGAATCATCGAAATTTTCCCGTCTTTTTCATATAGGAAGTAATTATGCCCAGTTCTGCCGAGATATCCGTCGAGATTGACGACAAAAGTCTGTACGGCAAAATAGCGAAGAACAGCATCAAGGTCTATAGCCTCTTCAAAATTCTCTCCGGTAGAGAGGATTCTCAGCGCTTCTATGAGACGCGCTTTATCTGCATCGCTCGTCGGGAAGACGGCTTTACGAAAGATATTGTCGTATTTTTCAAAGTCATCGCCTGTGTAAATCAGATAGACATCACTGTTGTCATCATCAATCTTTTTGTATTCCGGTTTATAAAGCTGTCCTCGATTGTCTCCGAAATTTCTTCGCACAAAGGCATCCTCGGGCTCTTCCACTGCGACAAATAGACCCCAATCCTCTTGATTGACGCGGACGAAAGCGTAGCTTGCTAAAGGAGCGGCAACACCCATCTTAGCCATCATGTCGTAGGTGAAGAAGTCCTTCATGTAGGCGTTGTCTTGAAAGGAGGTCTGCAGAGACAGTTTATCCAACCCAAAGTACGATTTTCCCGTCACATAATGATCAAACTCGATCTTCAAACTAAATCGCTTAGAGCCGTATTTCAGGATTTGATTGAGGGAATTGCTTCCTTTGATGCGAAGACCTACATTAGAGATTTTTTCTCCGTCAATGATCACTGTCGCATGGACATATTCTTTGTCTCTGGGGTGATTCAAGATATGTTCCCATTCACTGTCACTGAGAAAAATCTCAATCGAATGAACAACATCGGCATCAAACAGTCGATCGACATACCCAGGAGATGTGTGATGTTTTTTTAGCCCCAGCGACTCACCCTGCATAAACAGCGCGACAATCACCACCGCCAATATGATGGCAGCAACAGCAATCCTGTCAATGTGGCGATGCTTAAGCATAGATGACTCCTTAGCCTACATAGTCTCCGTTATAACTCACCAGTACGGTCTCTGTCACACCGGAGGTTTCGGCCAATTGATGCAAAAAGCTGGTGTCTTCATCTTTGAGACGAAGTTCGTAGTGGAGTTCAATGGCTCCCGGTCGGACATTTTTGCTCTTCAGGACAAGCTTTTGGACATTTGCTTGGAGCAACTCACGGGTGAGAGATTCTGTTTCCTGTGAGTCGCAGCGCAATACGAGAATGAACGGATCATCGTGTGTCTTCCTGCTGACAAATACAAGAAGGACGAGACCGATGAAGATGCTGCCAAAGACGGCTAAGGGAATTAAACCCGCAGCTAATACAATCCCCACTGCGATGCTCCAAAAGAGAAACGCGATGTCAAGAGGTTCTTTGATGGCCGTACGAAAGCGCACAATAGACAGCGCGCCGACCATCCCAAGGGATAGGACAATATTGCTGGTAACAGCCATAATCACCAGAGTAGAGATCATCGTCAGCCCGATCAGAGTCACGCCAAAACTGGAGGAGTACATGACCCCTCTGTAGGTTTTCTTATAGATCCAGAAGATAAACAGACCTGTCAAAAATGCCAGTAGCATTCCGAGTGCCATGTCAAACACGGGGATGACCGTCACATTCTCCAGATATTTGGATTTAAAAATGTCTTGAAACGTCATGAATCGTCTCCTTACTCGTATTTTCTGCTCTGCGCATATTTTGAAAATGCCCCGGCTCGACGCGCCCCGATCTGTACGGCTCTTGCTATAAACTCAGGGAGAAACTGATCGAACTTCACTTCGAGAACGCCAAAGGCTTCGTCTGTAGGAAGTTGGAGGGGATCCGAGGCGAAGATGTCTACACTTCTCATACTTGTGCGAATATCGCGGTCGAGTGTGATGCGGACATTGCCGGCTGGGTGAACAAAGGGCTCACGGATGTACTCGACAATCGTACAGGGGCGCAGAAGACGGCTTTTCATCTTGACATAGAGTTCCTTTAAAAGGTCTTCTTTTCTTTCCATCAAAAAATCAATGTCATTTGCCAGGATCTGCCTCACTTCTCTTTCGGAAAGCGGAGCACTTTGTTTGTGACCTAATCCGCTTCGCTTTATTTTCTTTTCTAGTTGGATAAAAGAAAAGTCTTCATTATAGTAGCGGATGCGAAACTTTTCCCTTCTGTCTACGCCGCTTACTTTATCCATCAGGGCAGAGTCGAAAGGATCGTCAAAATACAAGCTGCGCACACGATATTCACCGTGTGCGTCAGCATGTGGATCGGGATATAGAATCCTTCTGAGTCGATGTTTTAACAGGAGGTAATCAGCAGCATTGATCTCATGCTTGAGTTCGTGCCGTAATGTCATACCTTCCCTCCGCTAAAGAATCAGTCGTAGTCGCTGTCGTCGTAGTCGCTGTCATCGTACCCACTGTCGTCATAACCGCTGTCAGATGGGGCAGGAGCAACATACTGATAATCGGAATCATCGTCTGTATCATCATAATTCGAGTCATCGTAGTCGGTGGTTCCAACATAATGGGAGTCGTCATAGTTGGTGTGATCATCGTAGTGTGAGTCGTCGTAGTTGGTGTTATCGTCGTAATGTGAGTCGTTGTAGTCGGTTTGATCGTCATAGTTTGAATCGTCAACGACTGTTTTGGGCTCGCGCTTTGAGTCACTGTAGAGAGAGTCATCGCTGTAGTCGCTGTCGTCGTACTTGTCGTCTCGCTCAAACTTCATGACATTGCCTGTGACAGCATCGACTTCTGCCTTGAATTCTTTGCCGTTCGATCGGAATTCCAGTTCGAATTCTGGGTGTTTGTCGTCATCGTCAAACTCCGCTTTATAGAATGTTACATCGGCGGGCTTGAGTCCTGCAAAGGCCAGAACCTGTTCCTTGGCTTTGTCCAAGCTGATGAGTTTACTGGGATCGACAGCTTCTTGATAGTCGCTGTCAGACGACTTTCGATCACGCTCAAACTTGTGGATTCTTCCAGTTAGGACATGGATCTTGAATTCAAACTCTTCGCCGTTTGCCATGAACTTGATCTTGTACATCGGCTTGTTGTCGTCGTGATCGTAGTCCACTTTTTTAAATGTGACATCTTGCATGTTCAAGCCAACGGACTTCAATGCGACTTCTTTTGCATTCTCAAGGGTCAGTGAACCCTCCGAGCGTTTGGCATAATCAGAATCATTGTCGATGTTGTCAAGATAATTTGAGTCATCGTAGTCTGAAAAGCCCATGACTTTCGTGTCGATGTTGAGTTCTTTTACGACGGTGAGAACGTCTTCAGCAAGGAGATTCATGTAGTCGTTTTGAGGCAGTACGGAGCCGGCTGCAATTTCAATTGTGATGTTACGGGCGCTGCCGTCGATCTCGGACACGAAGTATCCAGCACCGTGGATCAGCTGCACGAGCTCTTTTACGACGGTTCGTGCATCCTTCCCTACAAAGTCTTTATAGGTGTCGACAATGCCTTTACCATCATCATTTTCTCCGGTGATCTTAGTGACGAGTCCCTCTTTGTTGTATTCAACGGAGATCTCAGGATTTACTCGGAGAATGATCGTACCCGTCTCGTCTAAAGCTACGGAGCTGGGCTGACTTTTCTGCGCACAGCTTGTCAGGGCTAGTGCGAGGAAGAGAAGGATGAAGATCAAGGTGATCATTCGGGTTGACTTTTTCATAGTACACTCCTTTTGCGTTGTGTTTTGCATATCTCTTTCTGTGCACTCATAGGGTACGAGCGTGTTTTTACAAAACCGGGGTCGGAGCCAAATCTTTTTTCTTTTTATCAATCATCATAGTCACTGTCATCGTATCCGCTGTCATCGTACTCGCTATCATCGTATCCGCTATCATCATATACAGTTGGTGGAGAATTACTTTCTGAAGGAGCGGCGTATTCGCTCTCGTAATCGCTGTCTCCATCGTCGTCATATGCTGAATCATCGTCAGGAGGCATGGCAGGTGTAGGATACGGCTCAGGCGTCACATCGCCGGCGTCTTCCTCAGGAGGATTGTCTCTAGGCGGTGTATAGGGTTCCTCTTGGCTATACTCCACCACGTGGATGGTGACTGAGACTTTCTCTTCCAAGTATTCATTGAGATTTCGTCGCAACGTGATGCCTTTTTCCAGGAACCACTCTTCATTGGGCGCATCGAGGCGGATGGTGAGGGCACCGCCGTCGGCGAGATATCCCTTGGCGATCGCCAGATCAATCAATTCATCTGTCACAACTTCAAGGTCTTGTTTTTTCGCATCGTATCCCTCTAAGAGATCTTTGCCGTCTTCATTGATCGCTTCTAGTCCGATGACGCGGTCGTTTCGATTGACATCGATTCGCACTTCCGGATTGATCTGCAGATAGACCGAGGCAAAAGGCGTCATATAGCCTTGATAGAATTGTACGGCAAAGAAGAGCAGGACGGCTGCGGCAATCGTAGCGGCAAATGCGCTCAGATGGCGTAGCGTGAATCGAGGAGATGAAGCAGTGAGTTCGTGAATTTCATCTAGTGTCTGTCCTACTTCATAGTGGAAGTTGGCTGCTTTTTTGAAGCGTCCGGCTTCATCAAGGACGATACAGTAGCTTTTTTCTGTTTGCATTACCAAGTATGTCATGCCCTCAACCCTCCTTTCGTTTGATATACGATTTGTTTCAGATGCCCCCGAATGATTTCATAGCCGTTGGAAAAAATCAATAAGAGAGCCATCATATACTTTCTGTGTCTTTCAAGCGTCTTCCTTTCGACACCTGAGCCTTCCGCCAGTGCTTTGAGCGGTAGTTTCTTTGTCCTCTTGAACTCTTCTATTATCGCGGGGTAAGCTCGGGCATGGGCAAGAGCCAACTGGCAACTCTCAAGGGTGCGCTCCTGCTTGGGCGAATTATCAGCGATGTCGTTGAGCGTGATGCCGTATTCCTGGAGCTGCGCTGTCAGTTCCATGATCTCTGCACGGGTTGCGTCGCGCATCTCGAATTCACCGTAGGCATCGGTTTGATCCTCCAACGTCTCCGAATAGGTGGCGTCTTCGTTTTCCATCACTGGCACGTCAATAGAGAGCTGGCCCATATGCCGTTTCTCTTTGCGAAAAAAATCGATCAATTTTCGTTCCATGACGAGCGAAGCATAGGGGAGGAAGGCGCCACGAAGTCGCGAGTAGGATTCTATCGCTTCGTGAAAAGCGATCATGGCGATGCTCAGTTCGTCATCTTCATCTGTGATCATCCTGCCCACGACTTTGTATGTTTGGGCTTTAATGAAAGGAAGATAGTCGCGAATCAGGGAGTCAGCTGCAGCCGAATCGCCTTTTGCAGCATACACTCGATCAACAATCGATGTTGATTCCATTTTTCCTCCTTTCACTTACAGGATACGTAAGACAATGTCAAAAAGTAGGGTCGCCGTATAAAACAGCTATTCTGGGGAAAACATACAATTTGTGTACTATCTCTCTTCTTCAACATATATCACGCGACTGTGAAGCGGTCAATCGGCGAGGCGAGGAATAAAAAAGGGAGCCGCGGATCCCAAAAGGGATAGGGCGGCTCCAAAAGAAGCTTATCCTTGGAGGAAAATGATAGTCTTTACCCTCTTTTTACTTCTTCATAGAGTTCAGCAACACGTTTCCAGTTGACGACGTTGTAGATATTCTTTACATAGTCGCCTCGGAGGTTTTTGTACTTCAGATAGTAGGCATGCTCCCAGACATCAATGCCAAAGATGGGAACGTATCCGTCGTTTTCCATCAGAGGATTATCCTGGTTGGGGGTGGAAGAGAGTTTCAGTTTCCCTTCTTTGTTGGCCGAGAGCCATCCCCATCCCGAACCGAATTGACCGATCGAGAGCTCATTGAGTTTTTCTTTCATTTCCTCGAAACTTCCAAACGACTGTTTGATTGCTTCAGCCAGTTCGCCCTCGGGTTCACCGCCGCCGTCCGGACTCAGTGTGTCAAAATAGATATTATGATTGTAGAACCCACCGCCGTTGTTGCGGATGGTCTTTCTCAATTTTTCATCTTCAATTTTATCCAGCGACGAGAGGAGCTCGACGATGTCTTTTTCTTCCCCAAGCTTCTTCACGGCTTCATTGAGATTATTTGTGTAGCCGGTGTGATGCTTTGAATAATGTGTCTCCATAGTTACTGCATCAATATGGGGCTCCAGTGCGTCGTAGCTATAAGGCAATGAAAATTGTTTGTACATTCGAAACCTCCGTTATTCTTTATATCAAGTTTTTTGTGTAGATACAGTTAATCAGTGCTAACTCACTAATCGATCTATACCCCGAAAAAAGAAAATAAACACTTTGTATCAAAGTTATTCTCATAAAAGGGAGCAGAAAAAGAAAAACAAAATGAACATGGTTCTCATAAGAAGCCGATAAAAGCAACATGTTGAAGAATATACTTGACAGATTCCAATATTATTGCTAGTATATATTTAGAATAAATCTAAAGAACGGGGGTAAACATGTTACAGCAACTTGTGGTTCGGCTCGAAGAGTCGGGTATTAAACCATCAGTGCAGAGAATAAAAATATTTGAGTATTTTCTCGAACATGAAAATCACCCGACAGCTGAGAGAATCTACCAGGATTTAAAGTCGGAAGTGCCAACACTCTCCAAAGCAACGGTGTACAACACGCTAGGCTTGTTCCTAGAAAAAGGGTTGATCAAATACACACGTTCTGAGCGAAATGAAGCGAGATACGATCTAGTCGATGGTGGTCATGGGCACTTTATCTGCAAAGAATGTCACAACATTTACGATTTTCCCTATCAATTTTCAGAATCGTACACGGGTCTCGATGAATTTGAGATCCAGTCAGAAGAAATCGTCATCAAGGGCATCTGTAAAGAATGCCTTAGAAGAAAATAAGGAGGAAGAATGACTGAGAACAATGTCAACACCGTAAACTTCCCGCTGATCGGGACACCTGCGCCGGAATTCGTCGCACAGACTACACAGGGTGAAATCAATTTTCCAGCTGATTTCGAAGGCAAATGGGTAATTCTGTTTTCACACCCCGCCGACTTTACACCGGTATGCACGACCGAGTTCATGACATTTGCAAAAATGCATGACGAGTTCAGAGCGCTGAATACGGAACTTGTGGGACTCTCCATCGACTCCATCCATTCACATCTGGCCTGGCTGCAATCCATTCAAGGATACACTTGGGACGGAATCGAAAGACCCGTAGTGGAATTCCCCCTGATTGCTGACCTGAAGATGGACGTTGCTAAGAAATATGGCATGCTTCAAGGCGAATCGGACACCGCCGCTGTACGCGCCGTGTTCTTTATCGATCCAAACGGGATCATCAAGACGATCCTGTACTATCCGGCCTCTCTGGGCAGAAACTTCGAGGAAATCAAGCGTATCGTCATCGGCTTACAAAAAGCTGAAAAAGACGGTGTCGCCCTCCCGGCCAACTGGCAACCCGGTAAAGATGTCATCGTTCCGCCACCTGGAACCTGCCAAGCCATTACCGAGAGAGTGGAACTCGCCAAGGGCGAAGAGTATGAGATGAAAGACTGGTTCTTGACCTTTAAAGAGGACAAATAAGAACAATCTCATCTAATTAAAAGACAAAGCCCCGGATCAGGAAATTCCTGCCCGGGGTTTTGATTTGCTATTATATAAGTTGGTATGTAAGCCAGTAAAAAAATCAGGAGCACTCAGATGATTGTACTTATAGGTTGGATCGAGATTCGGCTGCCATATGCGCATTCGCTCAAAGAAAAACGCAAAACCGCCAAGAGTTTGACAGCTAGATTGTATCAGCGTCACAATGCATCTGTTCGCGAAATCGCTTCGCAAAATCTGCATCAGATGTTGGTGCTGGGCCTCTGCTATACCGCACTCAGTGAAACAGAGGCGCAACATGCAGCCCACGAGATGGAAAAGACTATTTGGCGCACGATCGAAAGTGAAGGAGAGTTGCTGAAGTTTGAGACGGAGTTGCTTCTCCCTGGATTCAGTGAGGATTACTAAAAGACAAAGATCCCTCTTGTATGCGCTTTTTCAGATGAAGAATCTTTTCTTCAATTTGGTCCATCACCTGAAGGAACACTTCATCTTCTAAACCGGTTGGGTCATCAAGCCCCCAGTCTTCAGTATATTGATGAGGGATAAAGGGGCATTGTACGTTGCAGCCCATGGTGATAAGCACATCGATCTCCGGAAGAGCATCCAAGAGCTTGGGAACCTGTGTTTTCTCCATGTCAATGTGGTATTTTTCCTTCATCAAGCGCACGGCGTCTTGATTGATCTTCTCTTTTTTATGAGTCCCTGCCGAATAGCTTAGAAAGACGTCACCGGCAAGGCGCTTTCCCAGCGCCTCTGCGATCTGCGATCGGCAGGAATTATGCACACAGACAAAAGCAACCTTCGGCTTTTTTTCCATCTTACTCTCTTTCTTTTTTGATGAGTTCGATGACTTCTTCTTTCGTAAGAACTCTTCCGTAAGAGACAACTTTGTTATCAACGACCAAGGCGGGCGTGCTCATCACGCCATAAGAGGCAATGGATGCTAGGTCACGCACATGTGCGACCTCGTCATCTAGCTGAAGTTCTTCCAACGCTTCTTTTGTGACGACTTCCAGCGCGTCACATTTGGCACAGCCGGTTCCCAAGATCTTGATAGGAGCATTGGGGTTATCGGGCGCAGGGGTTGCTTTTTTCTTTCCAAATGAGAATAATGCCATGATGGTCTCCTTATAAATGTCAGATGATGTAAGGTTGCAAAAAATTGAAGAGATAGCCGACCAAGACGATGCCCACCGTACATACCGCGATGAAAAGAGCCAGTAGCTTGGGCTTGATTGCTTTTCGCAGCATAATCAGAGAAGGCAGGGACAGGGTGGTCACGCCCATCATAAAGGCCAATACGACGCCCAACATAGCGCCTTTTGCCAAGAGGGCTTCAGCGATGGGGATGGTTCCGAAGATATCGCCGTACATCGGGATGGAGATGATGGTCGCAAGAAAGACGGCGAAAAAGTTTTCCGAACCAAGGATGTTTGCGATCCAGTCCTGCGGAATCCAGTTGTGGATAAAGGCCCCGATCCCTACGCCGATCAGGATATAGGGAAACACTTTTTTAAATGTCGAGATCATCTGCGCCTTGGCAAAAGCTATCCGATCCTGCCGAGTAAGTTCCGGGGAAGCAATGTCGATGCTGCCGGCTTGTGTGACAAAGCTCTCTAGGGAATCTTCCATATGCAGTCGATCAATAAGACTTCCCCCGATGACGGCGACGAAGAGTCCAAATAGGACATATAAAAGGGCAACCGGTGCGCCGAAGATGCTCATCAGGAGAATCAGCGAGCCCAGATCCACCATGGGTGAGGAGATCAAAAAAGAGAATGTCACGCCAATGGGTAGACCGGCACTGCTAAAGCCGATGAAAAGCGGAATCGAGGAGCAAGAACAAAACGGAGTCACCGTACCCAGAAGAGCGGCGACGGTATGAGCTCCTACACCTCGAAATTTTCCAAGTATCACTTTTGTGCGCTCCGCCGGAAAATAACTCTGTATATACGATATCCCAAAAATTAAGACGCAAAGCAGTATGACGATCTTGATCACGTCATAGATAAAAAAATGCAAACTGGCTACGAGTCTTTGCGTGATATCAAGTCCGAGGGCCGTGAGCAGGCGTCCGACGAGGTCGTTGAGCCAATTCATGCCCAGTAGCTGTGTCTGTAGAAAATCCCAAATCAGTTTCAGTTGTTGCATGTAATCAACCTCTTAAAGGCGAACTGAGTATGCGAGCTTATTTCTCAGCAGTGGCGGTTTGAAGTAAAACGTCTAACGTCTTCAGGGCCTTCTTTCGACCCTCATCACAGATGCGGTAGTGCGTCCATTTTCCTTCTTGCCTGCCGATGACGATGCCCGATTCCTGGAGAACCTTCATATGATAGGAGAGTCCCGATTGGCTCTGCTGAAGCGTTTCTAAGAGTTCGCAGGAACACTTCTCTCCGGCTTGCAAAAGTTCTAAAATCTGCACGCGGTTTTCATCACAGAATGCTTTAAATATTTGCGCCGTTTGCTTGTGGTCTTCCACAGCCCCTCCTTAAAACAAAAATATTTGATATGACATGCTTGATTATGCATGGATCTTTCATCGATGTCAAGGTGGAACCATCGAGCAGCTCTTCATAGGGATGTTTCTCGAGCGAGGGCAAGGCACACTGATGAGCGCGGCGCAGGCCCTTCTCTTTGAAATTCATGGTATGATAAGTATATATACTGCTCACATCGATTGGCTCAGGAGGAATCATAGATGACATTTTTTGATACTATTTATAGACGAAAATCCGTACGTAATTATACAGGGGACAGCCCTTCGGATGATCAGCTCAAGGAAATACTAAAAGCAGCTTGGTCTTCTCCGGTAGCGATGGGTCGATTTGAGGATCTGCTTCTGAGCGTCATCCGCGACAGAGAGATCTTGGAAGCGATTGAAAAAAACATGAGTGAGCTATCTGGTCGAGAAGTTCATCCGCTACACGGAGCGCCTCTTTTGATCCTAGTGTCTGTAAAACCGAGAAGCGATGAAGTGGCAAACAATGAGTACTCAAGTGCCGCTATGATAGTACATAACATGGCATTGGCAGCCACAGCGCTTGGTCTAGGAAGTTGCGATATTTGGGGAAGCCTTCAGGCGGCCAATGAACGCTCGGACATCGTGCGCATGTATGAATTGCCCGAAGACTTTGTGGTATGCTGCGGCATCATCATCGGAGCAACAGATGAAGAGTTCCCGCTGCGAGAAATCCCTGAGGAGAAAATAAAAACAGCGTTTCTCGACTGATTGCCGAGGCAAGGGAGTGGTTGAGAATCAGGCGTATTCATTGAAAAGATGCTCAGAGAAAATCTGACATCTTTTTTTCTTTCTAAAAGAGTCACTGTCAATATCGCAGACCCCACACTTCTGACGGGAGACGCTGTGAAGAACTGTCTATTTCAGATCACTCGTTTGATGGGGTAGGCGAAGGCGCTGAGCGAGTGCTTGCGGGTCATCTCTCAATAAAAGAAAATATCCCAGCTTTCTAAGCTGTTGAGCCTAGAGAGCTGGGAATGAACGATTGAATCACTTTAAGAAGGGTTCGAGTAAAACAATACAAGCCGTCTTCATTCTTTTTTTGTGGTATTTGTTAGAAGCCCTTTTAGTAGGTAGAGAAGAAGATTCTATTCCATGAGGTGCTTCTTTTCACCTTTTGTGGCCTAACTACTTTTTGTTTGGCTTTATAGGAAAGAGACGATCTGATTTTGCGCACGAGGAGCAGCTGTCACAACCACCTCGACAGCTTTTACCGTCTTTTCGATCTCTATAAATACTGTAAATAGCAAAGGCGATTAAGCAGAGAACGACCCCTCCGACAATCCAGTCACCCATTAGACATGCACCTCGCGTTTCACCCTGATACGCCTTTTGTCTCTTGGTTTTCTAAACAGGAGATAGAAGAAGAGAGCGGTGAAGAGGAGGGCAGCGATCGTTCCGATGCCAAAGACTCCTGTAAACATCATGCCAAGCTGATAGACGCACAGAGATACGATATAAGCAAATCCCGTCTGATACGCGATAGCGAACCAGAACCACTTGCTGTTATTCATCTCACGGCGAATGGCTCCGATGGCAGCAAAACACGGGGCACAGAGAAGATTGAACACAAGGAAGGAGTAGGCGGAAAGAGCGGTGAAGCTTGCGGCCAGCTGTCCCCAGATCTCTGCGCCGTCTTCGGCAACTTCAGCATATCCAAACAGGATGCCAAAGGTGCCGACGATGTTTTCTTTTGCGATGAGTCCTGTGATCGCTGCGACGGTCGATCGCCAGTTCCCCCAGCCAAGCGGGGTGAAAATCCAAGCGACAGCGTTTCCAATGACGGCGAGGATGCTCTTGTCCTCATCTACCATGCCAAAGGCTCCGTCTTCCCAACCGTAGCTCGAAGCAAACCATATGACGATGGTGGCTAAGAGAATAATTGTTCCTGCCTTTTTAATAAAGGACCAGCCTCTTTCCCACATGCTGCGGAGGATACTGCCAAGTGTCGGCATGCGATAGGGCGGAAGCTCCATGACAAACGGGGCGACATCTCCGGCGAACATCGAAGTCTTTTTAAGAATAATGCCAGAGCAGATGATGGCGGCGATACCGATAAAGTAAGCACTCGGCGCGACCCACCAAGCACCGCCAAACAGGGCACCTGCGATCAAGGCGATGATCGGCAGTTTTGCTGCACAGGGGATGAAGGTGAGCGTCATGATGGTCATCTTTCTGTCGCGGTCGTTTTCGATCGTTCGCGACGCCATGATGCCGGGAACGCCACAGCCTGTGCCGATGAGGATGGGAATAAAGGATTTACCGGATAGACCGAATCGGCGGAAGATCCGGTCGAGGATAAAGGCAATGCGCGCCATATAGCCGCAGCCTTCAAGAAATGCCAAGAAGAGGAACAGGAGCAAGAGCTGTGGGACAAAGCCCAAGACAGCGCCAACACCTGCGATGATCCCGTCGATCACAAGATTCTGTAGCCATTCGGCCGTTCCGATGGAGGATAAGAAACCCTCTACTGCTTCAGGGACGATCTCTTCAAATAGAGCCTCATTGGTCCAGTCGGTAATCCACGTTCCTACCGTTGTGACAGATACATAGTAGACAACAAACATCACAAGAGCGAAGATCGGCAGAGCCAACCAGCGATTGGTCACGAACTTATCGATTTTATCTGACGTTGAAAGCTTTCCTTTATTTTTGATTTTCACACAGTCTTTAATAATGGAATCTATGTAAGTATACCGCTGTGCAGTGACGATGCTTTCACTGTCTTCATCAAACTCGGCTTCTCTTTCGAGGATGTCCTCTTCAATGTGAGCGATTTGATCCTTCGTCAGATTCAATTTCTCTATGATCTTTGTGTCGCGCTCAAATAACTTGATGGCGAAGAAACGATGCTGCTCTTGTGGCAGGTGGTGAAGGACGGCCTCTTCAATATGCGCCAGCGTGTGTTCGACGCTTCCAGAAAAGTTGTGTTGTGGCAGTGTTTTTGGACCTGCGGCAGCTTTTACTGCAGCCTCAGCGACCTCCGCAACACCCGTTCCTTTTAAGGCAGAGACTTCCACGACAGGGCATCCGAGTTCGGTAGAGAGTCTAGCTGCGTCAATTTTGTCGCCCTGCTTCTTCACGACATCCATCATGTTGATGGCGACGACGACAGGGATGCCTAGCTCGGTGAGCTGTGTTGTCAAAAAGAGATTTCTTTCTAAATTGGTCCCGTCAATGATATTGATAATGGCGTCCGGACGTTCGTCAATTAAGTAGTTTCGGGCAACGACTTCTTCTAGAGTGTATGGCGATAGGGAATAGATGCCAGGTAAATCCATGATGATGACATCTTTGTGTCCTTTCAGTTTCCCTTCTTTTTTTTCAACGGTGACGCCGGGCCAGTTTCCAACATATTGGTTGGAGCCGGTCAATGCATTGAAAAGGGTCGTCTTGCCGCTGTTAGGATTGCCGGCAAGAGCAATATGTACTGACATAATCTTCCTCCTATATTCTCTGGTTAGTTAGGACTAACTCGCAGACCTATAAAATGCAGAGACAAGATCTCTGCTGGCAAAAACCTGCTATTCTACTTTGATGGTGTCTGCGTCCTCTTTTCGCAGAGACAGTTCATACCCTCGTACGGTCACTTCAATGGGATCGCCAAGCGGGGCGACTTTTCGAACGAAGATATCGACTCCCTTTGTGATGCCCATATCCATGATTCTGCGCTTGACGGGTCCACTGCCGGTGACTTTGGTGACGCGGACCGTCTCACCACATTTCGTTGTCTTTAGAGTTTTCATTTGACTCCTCCTAGAGTTGTTTAGACCATAATCTTACTGGCCATTTCACGGCTGATGGCGATGCGAGATTCTTTGATGCTGACAATGACGTTACCGCCAATCTCTGCGATGACAGTGATAGGGGTACCGACGACAAATCCAAGATTCTCAAGGTGCAACTTGATATCAGTTTTCCCACTGACCTTTTTAATGATATTTCTTTCTCCCACTTTGGCTATCGTCAATGGCATCATCCCCCCTCCTTATTGCTGTTTATTATGTATCGCATCACAAATGCGCCGAAGTTAGTCATAGCTAACTAATGTAAGATAAGCATGATACATGCGATTTGTCAATACACTTTTTTATTTCCCAAATTGTCAAATTAAGCTAGAAAGTTTGGTACCGCCCACTAACCCAAGTGTTAAGCATTTCAATTGGGCTTTTATA
>DUVM01000043.1 GCA_012841045.1 Tissierellia bacterium
CATAGAAAAGAGCGCCGGCAAGTAGCAATCGATTTTTGTTTTCAATAAATCCAGCGGCATTGATGCATACAGCCAGAAGAGCAAACAACAGATGAGGAAGAAGTAACGTTCTTGCCACCTGTGCGCCCAGGGAAACATAAGCATAAGAAGAGGAAATATCGCCATAATAATATAAAAAAGAATAGACCAAGTAGGCGATGCCAAAGATCATGGAGAGTCCGGCGGATTTGCTTCGGATAATTTTTTGTTTCATACATTATTCCTTTCTAATAGATTTCTGTAATGATAATAACCGAACGTATGTACCAAAAAACGGACATGCTCGCTTTCTCTTTTGGCGAAGATGTATCAGTGCTATGCTTATAACAAAAGCCAGCCGAAGAGATCCCATCGAAAGCTTTCGTGTAAGAGGTATTTTCAGAAGAACAAAACAAATATAATAAAGGTTGTGTTGGGGCATGCTTTAATAATTTTTCAAGGACTTTTTTAAGCTTTGAATCCATATCGAGATACACGCCTAAGGGTTTGAAGAAAAGATCAAATGCATCTACTGATGAGAAAAAGCACCGGAATTACAGTGTATTCCAGTGCTTTTGAGATTTTAGAAGGGATGAAACCCTCTTTTTGGATGAGCCCTGTAGTTTATTTCGCATAGCTATTTCGAAGTAAAAGACAGTTTTCAAGTCGTCATACTGCCGACATACGTCGGTAATGTGTTTTCTGGACGGCTATTTTCTCTTCGGTCTCATAAAGGCTGTCTGGTCATACCAAGCAGGAATCACTTTTTTCATCAGCTCACCAGCATCGATGCTTTCAAGGTATTCGAGCCTCGTGATATTAAGTGAGTTATGAGAATAAGCTCCTCCTATGATGGTGTTGATGGGCAGACATCCCCATGGATCATCTAGGCTAGAATTCAAGGCTAATTCTTCGACAAACCCAGGTTCCCAAGACTCATACGTATAAGTGACAAAATTGCGGATGAGACTTGCATTGGCAAACGTGAACACTCCGTTTTCATCCGGCTGACGTTCAAAGTTGAAGTAGTATCCGCTGCCACCGGTCTGCTTACCAGAAGCCGGCGCTTGGTACAGCATATGGGTCATCGGGCTGTTGTACTCGCCCAGTTTCATCTTCAGGTTGATAATCTCAGCTCCCAACCGTGACACCTTGACCGTTACATAACCTTTTTCGTCTCGACGAATGGCAAATTCGGCGCCGAGTTTTTTCGGGATGGCGGAGTTGTCGCGTCCCAATTGCGTTGCCATTTCCGCCCCCGGACCACCGAGTAGCAGGGAGAGTGTGTAGAGGCCAGGTTGTCCTTTGTACGTGGCAAACACACCTAAAATGGTTTCATAGTAATTGTCAGCAAATGTCGGTTTTTTGATGTGACAAGCCGACAACGTGACCACAGGAACGGGGAATGGTTCGAGAGGCGCTGGCAGAATCTTGCGAATGGCTTTAGGATCGGTTAAGTATGCCAAATAGACGCCTTCTTGCCCGTCCATGATGCTTTTCTTTCCGAAATCAGCTAAGAATTCACTACTTACTGCAAAGCTGGGCTCAGCTTCCTTAAACAAGTTGGCTGCGACTTCGTAACCGCTCCTTGTCGCCGGTGCAATGGTCCCGTCCACTATGGCAGATCCTGCCAGTTCAACGTATATTCCTTCTTTTTGGAGTTTTTCAAGCAGAGACTGATCTGGACGGTTGCCAAGCGACAGGACTACAGCATCGGTTTTTAGCAGACTTTCTTCTTCAGTATCGACATTTTCAATGACGACACCTTGAGAAGTGATTTCTTTAAGGGCGTACCCTAGCTTCCAATCGACGTTCATCTTGGCGAGTCGTGACTGTACATCGAGCACATTAGTCCTATATGCGTTGGAGCCTGCCTCTTTCAGAATATCGACAAATGTGATCTTGCATTCTTTTGCTCCGAGGAATTCTCCGATTTCAAGCCCTGTCAGTCCGGCGCCAACAATGACGACATCTTTTGAGCGAAGATCGACTTCTTCCCCTAATACTTGATTGACACTATACACGTTGTTGTTGTCTACTCCGGCAATGGAGCGAGGTATAATGGAAGTCGAACCTGAAGCCAAGATGACGGCATCGGGTTTAAGGGCTTTAATCTTCTCCACTGTTGCTTCTTCAGCGAGCTGGAGCTCTACACCAAGCTTGGAAAGACTGTGAGAAAAGTAATCGATAAACCACTGCATTTTTTCTTTAAGCGGCGGCTTTTTACCATAATTGATGGTGCCGCCCAATTCGGATTGACGATCCATCAAAATAACGGACATTCCCCTTTTCGCTAGGGTCTGGGCAGCGTACATTCCCGCAGGACCTCCGCCGACCACTACAACCTTGCGTTGTTGCACATCGTATTCTAAGTCACCGTAGCGAAGTTCGTTACATGTGAGCGGGTTAACAGCGCATTCAAACGGCAAGCCCAGAGAATTTTTGCTCATGAGCGTTTCAAAACAGCGCAGACAAGAAATACACTTGTTTAGTTCTTCGACGCGACCTTCTTGGATCTTACGACCCCATGAAGGGTCTGCCAGCCAAGATCGACCAAGGCCGACGAAATCAACCACACCCTCTTCTAAGAATGCCTCAGCAACTTCGGGTTCACGGATTTGAGACACACCGATGACAGGAATACTGACCGCTTTTTTGACCGCTTGAATATACGGCTTTCTCCACCCTTGCGGGAATGAGATAGGTTCAATACTCATAATGCCTGTTTCATAGAGACCAACGCTGACGTCGAGGAAATCGACTCCGGCTTCTTCAAGCGCTTGACAGATTTTCACTCCGTCTTCTAAACGAATGTACTCTTCGGTTACACCGGTCATATCAAGGAATTCTTCCACAGATACACGACAGCCCAAAACATAATCAGGACCACATTTTTTGCGAATATCTTCAATGATTTCTAAGACGAAACGCATACGGTTTTCAAATGAACCGCCGTATTCATCAGTTCGTTGATTGGTGTATGGGGAGAAGAATTGTTGAATCAGATACCCGTGGGCACAATGGAGCTCAATGCCGTCAATTCCTGCTTTTTTACAGCGGAGCGCCGCATCGCCAAATTGAGATACCAACTCATGAATTTCGTTAATAGACAGCGCCCTAGTTTCCTGCTGAGTGAGTTTACACATCCGATCCGATGCCGAAACGACCGGCTGTCCGCCGATCAGCGCTGAAACACCCTCGCGACCGGGATGATGAAGCTGTATGAAAATCTTTGCGCCGTGTTTATGTACTACATCTGCCAGTTTAGCCAATCCCGAAATGTGGCGGTCTTTGGTAGCTGATAGTTGCCGAAACATTCCGGCGCCATGTACGTCATTCACTCGACAGATCTCAGGAATGATCAATCCGCATCCTCCGATGGCGCGCGCTTCGAAATAAGCCAACATCTCCGGACCGGGTGAGCCGTCCAATTCAGCCAGATTGGTTCCCATGGGTGTCATAACAAGTCTGTTTTTCAGAGTTACATTTCCAATTTGACCGTGACGGAATAGTTTCTCGTACATTTGATACCTCCTGATAAAGATGAGAAATGTCATTGATATAATTATACTAGGATGGTTATTAATTTAACACATTGATCATGACCAAATCCTTTTCTTTCATTTAGTTATGGTATACAATAAAATAAAATGAAAGATATCAACTCACGTTCAGTTAACTCTTGAGAAGAAAAAATGAAAATAGATCGAATCTTTTATGAATTGTGCACGAAATTTGATGTAGAGATTGTTTCGCAAAAACAAGATAGAGACGTTCATGCCCTTAGAATATGGACTGATCATTTGACGATATTTGATTCTGACACAATATATTTTAGTTATGGGAAACAAAAGTTATCTCCCATGCCCGACAATTGTGTGATGGCAGTAGAGCACCAGATGGATATCGATTGCTTAAACACTAATCTAGCGCTAATTTCACCTGAACATTTTTTAAGCGCCGTCAATCACGTGTTGGAGCTAGTCCAAGAACAACCAGAAAATGAGTTTTATGACCAATTGATGATGATCGCCGAAAGTTCGCGTCGAGTGGACAGCCTGATCGACTTAGCTTCCCAGGCGTTTGGGGCTTCGATTGTTTTTATCGATAGAAACTTTCGTATTATTTGCGTATCCCGTGAAAACCCCGTGACAGATAAGATCTGGATGAACAACATCGCCAAAGGTTTTTGCGATTATGAGTTTATCAGCGAAGTACGAAAACTAAAATCAGTGCAAGCATTTGATGATTCATCCAGTCTGCCAGTAGAAGTTACATGTCATTCGTCCCCATTTAGAAAGCTTGCCGTACGGGTATTTGCCGGGGAAAATCAAGTAGGTCTTTTGGTCCTGATAGAAGATAACCGCAGTTACCGCTATGAGCATATTGCCATGTTAAAAACGTTGAGCGAACTGGTAGGCTATACGATTAAGAAATATGAACCAGAAATGATATACTGGTTAAATGAATACCAAACATTCTTGTATAACCTTCTGATCGGAGCCGATATTCAAAGTTTGCCAGAGGAGTACCGTACAGCTTCGTTTCCTGATGACATGCAGTTAATTCTTTGTATGCCTCAAGATGGCGTGCTACTCCCCAGTGAAAAGACACTGGTGAGAAGAATCGAAAAGATACTCCCAGGGGCTACATTGATTCAACAGAATAACCGAGTCCTCATCATAGGGAGCCAATCAGATCTTGTAGATCACCCAAAGATCATCTCCATTTTTCCCAAAGCCGAAGGACTTCGTTTTGGCATCAGCCGGGTATTTCATGACATTTCATGCGTAAAGCATGCATTCCAAGAAGCCCTTGATGCCCTGATGGTCGGCAGCATCATTGCCCCGACAGAAATGTTCTATGATTTTAGTCACTACAGTGTTTATGTTTTGTTGCAGGCTTCAAACAATAGAGAAACGTTAGAACGATTTTTACATCCTGCCATTCCCATCCTTCAAACGTTGGATAAAGCGGGTGCCCCCAATCTGCTTGAAACACTGACAGTATATTTAGATAGCGGCCAAAGCATCAAAACGACTGCGGAACGCATGTACTTACATCGAAACAGCATTACGTACCGCATGGAAAAAATTCAAGAAGCCGGTGCGCTTCAGCTTGAGAATGTTGATACTTGTTTTCAGTTGCAGTTGTCACTTCGGATTCTAAGACTGCTAGAAAAGATGCCACATGTCGAGTCAAACCAGACAGATGTAGATGCGTATTCTTAGTTCTGTTCTTATCGTAAAAAAATATTTTGTAGAAATCACTCTAGATCCAAATTACTTTTTTTGGTGTCGAAGAAGTAATTGTTTCAATCATTGCCAAATGCTTCGTTTCCCTGTATAGTAAAAAGTCAGCAGGAGAGAACTCTCTTGCCACCATAGCCGTGCTAAACGGGGAGATAGCGGTGCCCTGTAACCTGCAAACCGCTACAGCAGGGTTGACCACCTCTATGAGGGATTCCTGAAGTGGAGCTGCCCTCGATAAGTACCGATGAAGGATGAGTCCTGCGCAATAAGGACTTTCGAACCCTGTCAGGTCCGGAAGGAAGCAGCAGTAAGGGAGACCCCTTATGTGCCGCGGGAGCGCTTGTCTGGAGAAAACTGTCGAGGTAACGTCTGTTTTGAGATTTCGATGGAGGCGCACGGCTTTTATCATTTGAGCTTAGGCTCTTTTTTTTGTACGATTGATGCCCAATGCGTGCGGTATGAATAGGATAGAATCTCATGAATGGTTTTAGAGCGGAGGAAATCGGATGGATAGATATGAGAAGTCGCTTGAAGCGCACAGGAAATGGAAAGGGAAAATCGAGACGGCGCTCAAAGCCCCTCTTACGAATAGAGAGGAGCTGGGACTAGCATATACGCCGGGTGTTGCCAGAGCCTGTGAAGTGATTCGTGATCATCCGCAGGAAGTATGGGAGCTGACCGGCAGAGGAAATCTTGTCGCAGTTATCAGCGACGGAAGCGCTGTTTTAGGGCTTGGAGACATCGGAGCCGAAGCATCGCTCCCCGTTATGGAAGGCAAATGCGCTTTATTTAAGAAGTTCGGAGGTGTCAACGCAGTTCCCGTGGTCATCCATTCGCAGGATCCGGAAGTGATCATTGAAACCATTAAAAACATCTCAGGAAGCTTCGGAGGCATTAATCTTGAAGATATCAGTGCCCCTCGCTGTGTTGAGATTGAAAGAAGGCTGATAGAAGAACTCGACATCCCTGTTTTTCACGATGATCAGCACGGTACCGCTATCGTCGTCGCTGCCGCACTCATCAATGCACAAAAATTAGTGAGGAAACCATTTTCTTCGATGAAAGCGGTTCTCTCAGGAGCAGGAGCTGCCGGCTCCTCAATTTTGAGGATGCTCCAAATACTGGGTATAAAGGACATCTATGCCTTTGATAGCCACGGCATACTTCGCCGAGACAAAGCGGATCAATATACGTCAGTAAAAGCAGAGATGGCCTCTATGTCAAATCCGGATTCACTTGAACTTAGCTTGGAAGAAGCGCTTGTGGGCGCAGACATCTTTATCGGTGTCAGTGTCCCAAGGAGAGTCACTAAAAAAGAAATTTCCTCCATGAGTAAGGATGCTATCGTCTTCGCCCTGGCAAATCCCGAGCCAGAAATCCATTATCAAGAAGCGATAGAAGCTGGGGCAG
>DUVM01000004.1 GCA_012841045.1 Tissierellia bacterium
AAATCTCCGTCTTCACATCGGTGTGATTTTCTTTGAGACGAAAGAATTTGTCCATATAACCCCCTTAAAATAAATACACTTCAATACTAAACGAGGCACCTATGAAATGCAACCAAAAACGCTGTTGCCAAAAGAAATAAAGTGCAGAAAAACGGCACCTTAACTCTTCAGAAGAGGATGGTTAAGCTTATCTCTTTTCGACTGAAAAATCTGTCAGCTTCTCCAGCGGCTTTCGGGATTTCTTCCGTATGGTTTCTTCCTTTGGATACCCCACGGAGATCACTAAGCGAATCCGCTCTTTTATCCCCAGGATATTCTGGATTCTCTTTTCATCGAACCAGCCGAGCATACATGTTCCTAGATTTTTTTCCGTCGCCGCTAGGCAAAAATGAATGGCGGCAATGCCTATATCTAAGGCTCGATAGTCCTGATCGCGCACACGTGCTCCCACGGCTGCCGTGATGTTATAGGACGCTTCCGAAATGACAACCATCATGGGCGCGTGGTCAGTAAAACGGTTCATTCCAAGGCTTTGTGTTGCTTTAGCTACTTTTTTCGCTTTTTCTCCTTCACAGATATGGAAGAAGAAAGGCTGCGCGTTACTGGCGCTGGGGGCGAGTCGCACGACCTCAAGACAATAGAGGATATCTTTTTTGGGGATGGAGCGATTCGGGTCATAGTTTCGAGTGCTCTCTCTTTTTTCTATAAGGGATGAAAAATCCATGATGTCCTACCTTTTTCTGCTCGTCATAGAGGTAAAATGTTGAAGACTGTGGGTGGCGTCGCTTTCAGAGGGGTTGGGCGTAGTGAAAAGATAAAAGATATCCGCTCAGTGGATTTTTCTTTATCCTTAAAGAGCGGTGTTTATTATCTATGTCTAATACCCAATGCTCGAAGCCCCTCTTCTGTTTGGCAATCACGCATGTTCAAGTACAACGTGTCAGCGTGAGAAGATCGTACTTTTAAAACCTATTCCATCTTATCATCAACGACAGCAGACATAAAAAAAGAGCACCCAATCTGGAAAATGGACGCCCTCGGCGATTATGTAACTTCTTTTCATTTATGCTTTGATAGAGTCCTTCTATGCAGCAGATAGAGAAGAAACTGATGGAGTTCTTCATACTCTGAAGCGGTGAGAAACTTCGAAGCGTTTTGCAGATTGACTTCCTGTTGGTTTTTCCATCCGAGAAGCTCCTCAGGGGTCGCATCAAGAATCTCGCTCAAGGCTAACAGAGTGCTGGCGGGCATATTTTCTGTCACACCTTGTTCATAGCGATAGTAGGTGCTTCTAGCAATTCCCAGCTGGTCTGCAATGTCCGCAACAGCTATATTTTTCTCTTTTCGCTTTTTTCGAAGTCGACTCGATACACTCATATTTGCTCCTTTTGCTAACAGGATAGCATAATACACTCATTAACGCAACAAATATTATGAAAAACGTAACTTCGAAGCCGTAATGATGGCGTTGTTGTATAATAAAGATGCGAAACAGAGAAAGTGAGGGAACATGAAGAACCAAGAGCTCAAGGGAAAAATTCGAGCCAAAGGCTTCACCCAAAAGAGTTTCAGTCTAGCTCTGGGAATAAGTCCGGCATCGTTGAGCCGCAAGCTCGCGGGGACTCATGAGTTCACCATTGGAGAGATTGAACAGATGAAGGAGCTTTTGGGGCTCAGTGCCGAAGAAGCCGTTGAATTATTCTTTACACGCTAACCCATATATTTGCTGAGACTGACGGGTCCGTCAAGGACTCGTCTTTTTACTTGTAGGATTCCTTTTATATTCGGAAAGATACGCCACTCCACCATCGAGATGGTTCCTCCCATAATCTCAATCGCCGTGATCATGCTCGGCCTAACAGCTGTGCCGGAATTGAAGTATGGAAGGTCTACCTGGGGATAGCTAAACACGTGGCGGTGCGTATGCCCCATGATGGTGAATTGACCTGTGTGCTCCACAAATTTTAGATATTTCTTCTCAATTTTTCGCCTCTTCGCGCGGCTTCTAGCGGGTGAGGAAGGATTTTGGAATCCCACAAGATGAAACCAGCGCCAAATATAACGCATGAGAAAAGAGGCGAATGTCCCGAACTGGTCGTTGAGATAGTCTCCTTGATGGCCGTGGGCGATAAAAATATCTTTTCCGGTATCGTTGTAGTGGAGCCGAATGGCTTCGTATGCATGCATACCGGGGAAGAGATCGACACGTTTTTCTGCAGCAAGATCATGTACCTTCCAGTAGTGATCTTCCACGTATTTTGGATCTCTCATATACATGTTGTGGTTGCCGTAGATCATGAAAAAGCGCTGATCGAGATAGAATTTTCGCATCATCTCAAAAATGTCCTGATGGGCATAGTAGATGAAAGAAAAGTGACGGTGTTCCCATAGTTCGTCCCCGTCGCCATTTTCTATCAGCGTAAATCCTCGATCGTAGTAGTAATTGAGGGCATGAAGATAAATGCTCTGGTTTTTTGAGAAGTCATCGGAGAGCGAGCTGTCTCCTCTGTGCGCATCTCCCATGATCACAAAGCGATCTTCATCGTCAAATGGGATCTGCAACGCTTGTTCATACGCTTCTGACAGTCTTTCAAATGTATTCACGTTAGACTCCTAGGGGAGTAATGAACCAAATGTCCTTTGCGTAGTCGTTGATGGTGCGGTCACTGCTGAATTTGCCGGAGTAGACCATGTTGATGATGGATTTTCTGGTCCATTCTGAAGTGTCCCGATAGCTGCGGTCGATCAGCTCCTGTGCGTCTCGATAGGCTTCAAAATCAGCCAGCACAAAATAGCTGTCCGCCCTCTCCCATCCACTATACAAGAGAGAATCATGGATCTCTCGGAAAACGCCTGATCCTCCGTCATGGAAGGTCCCATCAATCAGCGAATCAACCACCCTCTTGAGTCCCGGAACTTGTTCATAATACTCGTACGGATTATAGGTTTCTTGCATCTCTTTGAGTTCTTCAAAGGTATGACCGAAGATGAAGTTGTTCTCTCTACCGGCTTCTTCAACGATCTCGACATTGGCTCCGTCAAGGGTTCCGAGTGTCAGGGCTCCGTTAAGCATGAATTTCATGTTCCCCGTGCCAGAAGCTTCTTTTCCTGCAGTGGAGATTTGTTCAGAGACGTCTGCTGCGGGGAAGAGATGTTGGGCATACGAGACATTATAGTTTGTGACAAAGACAACTTTGATTTTTCCTCCGACGCGAGGATCTTCATTGATTTTCTTTGCCATTTGATTGATAAATTGGATGATGCCTTTCGCCCGTCGATAGCCCGGAGCAGACTTGGCTCCAAAGATATACGTTCTTGGCTCAAAATCTTCTCCGCCCCCATCGAGTATCGTGTAGTACCGATCGAGAATGGCAAATGCGTTGAGAAGTTGTCGCTTATACTCGTGCAGTCGTTTGATTTGGACATCAAAGATACTTTTCGGATCAATGCGGATCCCTTCCTTTTTAAGGATTACATCCGCCAGCTGTTGTTTTTTCTGTCTTCGCATCTGACGAAAACGCTCTTGAAAGACGTGATCTTTGGCAAACGGTGCAAGTTGTCGCAGCTCAGAAAGATCGGTGATCCAGCGAGAGTGTCCGAGTGTGTCGCTGATTAATTCAGCCAGTTCAGGGTTTGAAAGAATGAGCCAGCGACGCTGCGTGATGCCATTTGTCTTATTTTGAAACTTCTCAGGATACACCTGATACCATTGGCGAAGCTCCTGGTCCTGAAGAATTTGCGTATGGAGTTGTGCGACTCCGTTTACAAAGCGAGAGCCGTAGATAGCCAGATGCGCCATATGAATCATGCCGTGATGGAAGATGCGCATGGAATCGATCTGCTCGGTAGGCACGTTCTTTGCCTTGAGTTCTTTGACAAGATGCTCATTGATGAGACTGATAATCTCATAGATACGAGGGAGTTTCTGACGATACAGCTCCTCATCCCACTTTTCGAGCGCCTCGGAAAGAATAGTGTGATTGGTATAGCTGAAGGTGTTTTGTGCAATATCCAGCGCAGATGAAAAGGAAAACTTCTCTTCATCCATCAGAATGCGGATCAACTCAGCGACCGCGACCGCCGGATGCGTGTCATTTAGTTGCAGTGCATTGCACTTGTGAAAATCGTTCAGCGTTCCGTATTTAAAACGATGTTTACTGACAAGGTCCTGAATAGAAGCCGACACAAAGAAATACTGCTGCTTCAGGCGAAGAATTTTTCCCTCAATTCGGCTGTCGTTTGGATAGAGGACGCGGGAGATGTCCTCCGCACGGTTTTTTTCGTGCATGGCTGCGTCGTATTCCTGATTGTTAAAGAGGGTAAAGTTGAACTCTTCTAAAGGCTCGCTTCGCCACAGTCGAAGGGTATTGATGACAGGCGAGTTAAAGCCGATGATCGGCGTGTCGTAAGGTACGGCATAGACTTCCTGGTCGCTAAAGCGGATGATCCGCCGTTCGCTTTCGCGGCGGATGGACCACGGGTCGCCGTAGCGGAGCCAGTTGTCTGCTTTTTCAATCTGTGCCCCGTTTTCATCAAATGCTTGTCTGAAGATACCGTACTCATAGCGGATACCGTATCCGTGTAGGGGATAGCCGATGGTGGCGGCAGAGTCAAGAAAACAGGCCGCCAATCGTCCGAGTCCGCCGTTTCCGAGCCCGGCGTCTTCTTCCACTTCTTCTATTGTATTTAAGTCCAATCCGATTTCCTGAAGCGCGTCGCGAACCGTATCATAAATCTGTAGGTTCATCAGATTGTTCCCGAGGGCTCTTCCCATCAGGTATTCACTCGAAAGGTAGTAGGCGTTTCGGCCCGCCTTGGCTTCGATATCGCTCTCCCAATAGAGACCGATAATGCGCATGATCACTTTGGAAATCGAATTATATAATTCATAAGGTTTTGCCCGCTCCAAACTGACAGCATAATCACTTCGGAGAGTGCTTTTGACATTAAAGATAAAGTCGTCTTTACTAAACAGATTCAAGGGACGTCCTCCTATACGTAATTGTCATATCGGCCAGTGCTCCGGCGCTGGCGATTCCGGGAATCTCCCGAAGTCTCCAAGTCCAATTACCGGTTAAGGTATTGGGGGTGTTGATGCGTCCTTCCTCACCGATTCCCAGCAGATCTTGGACCGGAAGGATACAGATACCCGCAGAGGAAGCCATCAGCGCAGCGTGGGCGACTTTCTCTACCCGCTCGCCGGTTTTCAGCCGCAGATATTTTCTCGCAAAGCGTTTTGCATCTTTGTCCAGATTCCTCCACCAGCCGACAATCGTCTCATTGTCATGGGTTCCAGTATATACTATACTATCGCGCTCGTAATTATGCGGGAGGTGTTCATTGTCACAGGCGGGTCAAACCCGAACTGGAGAATGCGCATCCCCGGAATTCCTAGATACTTTCGCAGACGGATGACGTCGGGGCCGACAAGGCCTAGATCCTCTGCCACGAGCGGAAGGTTTCCAAGAACTTCACGAGAACAGACAAAGACGTCAAAGCTAGGCCCCTTTTCCCACCGACCTTCTCTCGGGTGCTCACCGGCCGGAATGCTCCAGTAGTTCTCAAACCCAAGGAAATGATCAAGTCGGACATAATCAAACAGGCTCAATGTATGTGCCAGCCTCTCGATCCAAGGAGCATAGCGTTCTTTCTGAAGAGCCTTCCAATTATATATAGGGTTTCCCCAGAGTTGTCCGTCGTCAGAAAAAGCATCGGGTGGGTATCCGGCTACTCGGACCACTTCTCCTTTTTCGTCCAGCAGATAGTGCTGCGGGTTCATCCACACATCCACACTGTCGTGTGCCACATAAAACGGTAAGTCTCCAATAAAACGGATGCCCGACGCTTCGGCATGCTCTCGCAAGGAGCGCCACTGCTGCATCGCTTTTTGCTGTGTAAAAGCCCAAAAAGTGAAGTTGTTTTCATGTTGTGAGATAAAGGTCTGAAGTGCATGCTGGTCTCGTGCCCTCAAATCCTCTGGCCACTGAAACCAAGGAATCCCTCCATGGTGATCTTTGATGCTCATAAACAGAGCATAATCACTCGCCCAGGGGTGTGATGCAAGAAAAGATGTCAGCGATCGGCGATCTTCTGCCCGCAGCCTAGAAGCGGCAAGTCTCAACAGGGGAAGTCGCTTGGTGTATAAGGAGCTGTAATCGACAGACCCGTCTTCGCTCGAACAATCATACTCTTTGAGTTCTTCCTCCGTGAGCAGACCTTCTTTTGAAAGGATGTCGACATCGATGTAATAAGGGCTGATGGCATAACTGGAGAAAGTCTGGTAGGGGGAATCCCCCACGCCCGTTGGACCCAGTGGCAAAATTTGCCAATAGGTCTGTCGCCCTGTCGAAAGATAATCTACAAAGGCATGTGCCTGCGCTCCAAAAGAGCCGATTCCCCAGCCGCCCGGCAGTGAGCTGATCGGGAGGAGAAGTCCGCTGGCTCGACTTTTCATAAATCCTCCTGTTAAAAAATGTCATTATCAGTATAGCATGCAGAGGAAGCAGAGGGGAAAAAACCATTCGTTCTTATTTAAAGAAGTGCCTCCAGATGCAGGAAAACCATGATGTATATGACGGAAATGGCTGCGCAGAGAAAGCATGACCTGATGTCTGGTCAGAAGAAATAATGTACAACAAGAAGCGAATCCTGCGATAAACTGGTTATCTGTGTTAAAATACCTATATTAGCCACAGGAGGTTATCATGCGTATTGAGACACGTTTTCTTCCGCAGCATCTTGTTGAATGGGAGGGGGCACAAGAACTGATGAGTCATGTGCATCGCCAAATTCAACAAAGGACTGCACCGGGAAGCGAGTTTTTAGGTTGGTTGGATTATGCCAACAAACTCTCCGAGAGCCAGATCGTTGAGATGGAGGAGATAGCTGAAGAAATCCGAGAGAAAGCCGACGTCCTTGTCGTGATAGGCATCGGGGGAAGCTATCTCGGGGCCAAAGCAGTGATCGAGGCGCTCTCACCCACCTTCCACAGACACCCGGAAGTGCTCTTTATGGGGCACCATATGAGCTCAGAAGAACTGGTGGAAGTGATGGAGTATATTCGAGAGAAAGAGTACTATGTCCTCGTCATCTCTAAAAGCGGCAAAACGCTGGAGCCGGCGGTCAGTTTTCGCCTCTTGAGAAGGATGGTAGAAGAAAAATACGCAGGCGCTGCATCAAGCCGCATCATCGCCATCACGGATGCATCCAGTGGTGCCCTCCGAACACTTGCCGGACAGAAAAACTATCGGACTTTTACCATCCCCGGTGATATCGGGGGACGTTATAGTGTGCACACGCCAGCAGGGCTGTTGCCAATCGCCGTAGCCGGTCTGTCCATACGAGAGTTTCTTGAAGGCATGAGAGAAGGGGTCAAAGAGTACAGCCGGGCAGGTCTAGAAGAAAATGCTGCCTATCGCTACGCCCTTCTTCGCTCCCGTCTTCTTGATGAGGGGAAGAGCGTCGAGATTCTTGTCAACTATCATCCGAAACTTCTCTATCTGGCGGAGTGGTTCAAGCAGCTCTTTGGGGAGAGCGAAGGAAAAGAGCACAAAGGGATCTTTCCTGTATCCATGATCAACACCACGGATCTGCACAGTCTCGGACAATACGTTCAGGACGGACAGAGGATCCTCTTTGAGACGGTCATCGATATCCTAAGACCCAAGGCAGATATTTTCATCCCGTCGGACTCACAGGATCTCGATGAGCTCAATTATCTCCACGGGAGAGATCTGCACTTTATCAACCGCAAAGCCATGCAGGCGACTTCCCTTGCGCACTTAGAGGGGGGAGTTCCCAATATCCTCATCGAAGTGGAAAAACTCGAAGAGCGATACTTAGGGAAATTGATGTATTTCTTTATGGTGTCTTGTGCCGCCAGCGGACTGCTTCTAGGAATCAATCCATTTAATCAGCCCGGAGTGGAAGCGTACAAGAACAACATGTTTGCTCTTTTAGGCAAACCCGGCATGGAGATAGAAACAGCTGAGATCGAAAAGAAACTGAACACACAATAGATGAGGAAGGTATGCGAACTAGATTTACAGACATGATGAATATTACGTATCCCATTGTGCAAGGGGCTATGGCTTGGGTCTCAGATGCGCAACTGGCATCAGCCGTCAGTGAAGCAGGAGGTCTTGGCATTATTGCCTCAGGAGGCCGAACGGCGCAATGGTTCCGCGAAGAAATTCGACTAGCGAGAGAGAAAACCGACAAACCTTTTGGGGTCAATCTCGTCCTTCAAGATCCCGACTGGCAAGACAAATTTCAAGTGATACTCGAAGAAAAACCCATCTGTGTTTCTGTGGGAGCGGGAAATCCTCTTCCACTCATTGAACCGCTACACGAAATAGGGACAAAGATCTTCCCCGTCGTGCCGAATATCCGCCTGGCAAAAAGGGTCGAAAGCGCAGGTGCCGACGCCATCATTATTGAAGGAATGGAAGCCGGCGGTCACGTGGGAAATATATCGACGATGGCGCTCATGACGCAGATACTCCCGGAAATTTCCGTTCCGAGTATTATAGCGGGTGGGATTGCCGATGGAAGAGGACTGGCGGCGGCACTTCTGATGGGCGCCTGTGGCATCCAAATGGGGACGCGGTTTTATGCCAGTCAGGAAAGCAGTGCGCATATAAACGCCAAAATGGCGATCGTCAATGCCACGGATACGGATTCGGTGACAACAGGACGAAGAGGATCACTCGTTCGCTCTCTTCGCAATGAATTGACGGAGTGTTATCATAAGATGGAAGACGAGGGAAGGCCGAGAGAAGAGCTCTCACAGCTTGTGCGTGGGACTGCACGAAAAGCGCCGATTGAAGGAGATGCTGATTGGGGCATTGTACAAGCTGGGCAGAGCCTTAGCGTCATCCGGGAACTCCTCCCTGTCGCAACCATTATTGAGCAAATGATGAAGGAAGCGCGAGAGGCAACGGAGCTTCTGCAGAGCTACTTTGTCGAATAGAAAGAGGAAAATGTGGATCTCCTGAAGATTTCGATGATGAAGCAGCCGAATATGAGGGTTGCGCTTAAAGCTATGATTCCGCTTTTCATTGCGGGGATCTATTTGTTTGGGTGGAGAGTGCTGGCGTTGCTTCTAGTCAACCTGGTCTTTGGCACGCTCACGGAATACATGTTTAAAAGGAAGAAGGGGCAGAAAGTGTCCGAGGCTGTCTTTGTCTCAGCGGCACTCTACACGTTAATCCTCCCTCCTGCGACACCGTTTTGGGTGAGTGCCGTGGGCATTATCTTCGGCATTGTGTTTGCAAAAGAAGCGTTTGGGGGATTTGGAAGAAATGTCTTTAATCCCGCATTGGTATCAAGAGCTTTTGTATATGTCTCTTTCCCCGCTGCGCTGACCGGCAGCTGGACCGAAGTCGCTAAGGGATTTCCCGGAGGTTTTGTTAAATACCTCCATCCCGCTATCGATACGGTCGCCACAGCCACGCCGCTTCATACGTATCAGTCATCTATGCAGCTCTCCGACAATCTCCGTCTTTTCCTGGGGAATGTCCCGGGCTCCATCGGTGAAACGTCAAAAGTTCTGATTATTGTAGCCTTGATATATATGCTCTATAAGAAAGTCATTCAAAAAGAGGGAATGATCGGTATGTTCCTCGGCTTTTCCGTTGCCACCTTTCTTTTCCGTCAATTCGGCGTGGAGAGCGTCGTGCCCCTTCCGATGGGTCTTATTTCGGGAGGTTTTCTCTTTGCGATGACATTTATGATGACAGATCCGATTACACAGCCGAGAACGAAGGAAGGCAAATACTTCATTGGTGCGTTGGTTGGCGCGATCACATTGATCATTCGAAGCTTTGCCCTCTTTCCTGGCGGTGTGATGTTTGCTATTTTGATTGGCAACAGCTTTACACCTATCGTCGATGAAGCCGTCAATGGCCTCAAGCGCAGGAAGAAAGAAAGGAGCGCCCAGTGAAGAATAAGAACTCGCTGATTTACGCAGTCGTTTTTATGCTCCTTCTGACGGCCGTGACAACGCTCGTCTTAGCGCTGCTTGATCAATCGACACGCGTACGCGTAGAAGAACAACAGCTTCTTGAAAAGCATCAGGCGATTCTTTATAGCGCCGGCATCGATGTGCCGCCTGAAGAAGTGGATGCAGTGTTTGCTGAGAGATTCATCGAAGTGGCAGATGCTGAAGAGACGTATGAGTACTATGAGGGAGAGAAACTCGTAGGATATATCGTGCCGTATGAAGGCGGCCTCCTATGGGGAAGTGTGACAGGATATGTGGGGATCTCCGCGGAAGGAGATAAGCTCCTCGGTATGGATGTCGTATCTAATTCTGAAACACCAGGGCTTGGAGGGCGTATCACAGAAGAGTGGTATCGCAGCCAATTTAGAAATCTGGAATTAGTCCGATCACCGTATTTAGTGTATCGGCCCGCTTCAGGAGGCAATGTGGATGCCATTGCCGGCGCCACACAGACTTCTGAGAGTTTGCGAGCCATTCTCAACGACACGCTCAATTCCTTCATGGATCAGAAAGGAGGAAACTGATGGCTTCAAAACCTAAGCAAGTCGTGAAAACAGCTGTCATTACAGATAATCCTGTTCTCAGACAAATTCTTGGGATCTGTTCGGCCTTGGCGGTAACAAATCTCATGCTGAATTCTCTGATTATGGGGCTGGCCCTGACCTTTGTCACCGGCTTTAGTTCTTTTCTGATCTCTCTGATTCGGAAATTTACTCCCAAACATATCCGCATGATGGTACAGACGCTGATCATTGCGTTTTTGGTCATTGTCGTGGATGTGCTTTTGAGAGCCTATTATCCCACGATGAGTAAAGCGCTCGGCCCGTACGTCGGCTTGATCATCACCAACTGCATCATTATGGGGCGTGCAGAGGCGTTTGCTCAAAACAATCCGCCTTTTCTGGCCCTTCTGGACGGACTTGCCTCAGGCGTCGGATATACCTTGGTGCTCCTAGCCATCGCCTTTGTGCGTGAGCTCTTGGGATTTGGCTCGCTCTTTGGCTTCCAGGTTCTCGGAGAAACGTGGACCAACTGGACCCTCATGATCATGCCGCCGGGTGCCTTCTTTATGCTCGGCATTCTCATCTGGGTGACCAATAGTAAAAAAGAAGGAGGGAAAGCATGAGTCTGAGTCCTTGGGTGATTTTCTTTGCGTCGATCTTCACCAATAACATGATCCTCGCCAACTTCCTGGGAATGTGTTCATTTATAGCCATCAGCTCGCAGATTCGAACGGCGTTTAACCTCGGGCAGGCCGTTACATTCGTCCTTGCCATCACAACGGCTGCGAACTGGCTGATATACCACCTAATCTTGGTGCCGGCAGGCTTGGAGGTCTATCGTTTCATCGTGTTTATCATCGTCATCGCCTCCATCGTGCAGCTGTCTGAGATGGTGATTGAGCGCTACCTTGAAACGCTTTATTATGCACTGGGTATCTTTTTGCCCCTGATCACCGTCAACTGCGCCATCCTAGGTGTGGCATTGTTTATGGTCATCAGAGAGTACAGCTTTATTCAGTCGGTTGCCTTCGGCGTGGGAAGCGGCCTGGGGTGGATGCTTGCGATCGTCATGCTCGCAGGGATCCGCGTACGAATAGAAAAAGCCCCGATTCCAGAAGGTCTCAAAGGGGCAGGTATCACCATCATTGCCACCGGTCTCATGGCGCTGGCTTTTATCGGCTTTAGCGGCATCGTCAATATCCAGTAGGGAGGGAACATGGATTACTTAGAAATTGTCCGCAGTGTGGGCATCCTCTCAGGGATCGGCGGAGGATTGGCGCTTCTGATGAGTGTGGCAAAGAGCACCATCGGCAATTATGGGATCCGAACGATCACCATCAATGACGATAAAAAAGTAGAGGTGCAGGGCGGAGACTCTCTCTTGTTCAGTCTCATCGAGCATGAGATCTTCATCCCTTCCGCCTGCGGAGGCAAGGGAACCTGTGGCTACTGCAAATGCCAGGTGCTTGAAGGCGGAGGCGAAATTCTCGCGACAGAGCTTGGCTATGTGACGCCGGAAGAGGCGAAGAATCATATCCGTCTCTCCTGTCAGGTCAAGGTCAAACAGGACCTGAAGGTGGCGATTCCAGAAGAATACTTGTCTCTGAGGCAGTATTATACGACGGTAGAGAAGATTGTCGATGTCACGGATAAGATCAAATTCATTACCCTTAAGCTTGCAGAGGGAGACGAGATCGACTTTCAAGCCGGCCAATATGTGCAGATTCTTGCTCCTGAGTACGAAAAGAGTGATGAGGAAGTCTATCGCGCATACTCCATCGTATCAAGTCCCACCGTCAAAGACAGAATCGAGCTGTTCATCGGTTATATCCCTGAAGGCATAGCGACAACGTATGTACACTTCCACCTGAAGGAGGGAGATCCGCTACAGATCATCGGACCTTTCGGACACTTTTTCTATCATGACACGGATAGAGAAATGGTCCTGAGCGCCATCGGCACGGGATTGGCGCCGATCATGAGTATTCTCCGTTACATGCGGGACAACAATATTCATCGCAAAGCCCGCGTATTCTTCAGTGCTAGAACGCGCTCGGATCTTTATATGATGGAAGAACTAGAAGAAATACAAAAAGCAATTCCCGAAATTGAGTATTATTTCTCCTTGACACGTCCTGAGCCGGAGGACAATTGGGAGGGACTCTCAGGCAGGGTCACTGACACGATTCCGCAGATTATTGAAGACGCCTCCAATATGGAAGCGTATCTCTGCGGGAACAATGTCATGATCGATCATGTCGTCAAGGTACTCAAAGAAAAAGGAATGCCAGAAGAGCACATTCACTACGACAAATTCGAATAACGAATCCATCCGGAGCTTGTCTCCGGGTTTTTTACATTTCGTGTTGGTAAGGAAAAATAGAGAGCCATGGTGGTTTAGCCTAGAGATAGACTAAGCCACTTTTCTACGAGAGTAGAGCAGATCATGATGTGAGCCTGGAAGTTCACAAGGATCGATACCCATACGACGTCCTTTTTATATGTTTGATCTTGTTGCTGATTCCTTCCGAAAATCCATTGTTCAGGCTTGTTCGCAAGGAGCCTTTCTTGCTAATGCTCTATCCAGTAGAAGAATCTTCTGTGATCATTTTTCGAATGCTTTCGCTCAGGTGTTGGCAAGCCATCCATTGCTGTTTCAACTCGTCATCCTGATTTGCCATATGCTCCCGACAGATCTAGGCTGGTGAAGTATCTTCTGAGTTTTGAGAGTAGCAACACTTGGTGCTGAGCGCATCTAGAGGCTCAGAAGATGTTTCCCGTGTTCTTTGAGGAGCCGGCAGTCAAGGCTCTCGACATGAGAACTTCTTTGTGCTCTGGATACGCAACTTATTTATCGTCCAAGTTAGGTGCTGGTGAGTTTTCAAGGGATACTGGCGAAAGTAACATGAGAGAAGAAAACGACGATCTTCGACGATGTCAATGAGCTCTTTGTGTAGCGGAGCGCAAACGATAAAGCTCATGACCGAAGGGGCATATTCTCTCTTTCCCAAAAGCTCGGCAGGTACTGATACTTTTTTTACTTTCCAGTGAGAAGGATTGAAAACTTTATGAGTGCCTAAAAGTTTTAGGTAGTGTAAAGAGTTTTGTGTAAACGTTCTTGTAGTGTGAGTAGGATCAGAGCTCAAAGGAACAAGCTAAACGGACGAGGCAAACATCTCTGATAGCTCCACCGTCACTTTGCT
>DUVM01000044.1 GCA_012841045.1 Tissierellia bacterium
ACATTGCGGTGTACCGGGACAAAGAGAAGAAGAAGAGTTCAGTTGTCATCGGGGTCAACACCGACGACACGAAGGAGCTCGAAAGCAAGATCGAAGAAAAAGGATTTCGCGTCCTTTATATCCTAAAGATTCCCGAGAACAACGGGAGAACGCTGCATAAAAAAGAGTAAAGCCGTCGACCGATTTGACATATTGTTTTGTCAGAAGATGCCCTGTATCTGAGGGCATCTTTTTTGATCCCATGATGTAAAAAAATCAGTGGGGACAAAAAAGCAACTGTCGCCGGTAAGGAGCAGTCGCTTTGATGATCATTATTATAAGAACGGATTTTTTATGTGTCGTTTCTCACAGTCCCAGCATCATCTTCGCAATGACGAAGTAGAGTGTCAGTGCTAACGCGTCGACGATGGTGGTGATGAGGGGAGAGGCCATAATAGCCGGATCGAGCTTGATCCTATACGCCAGAAGCGGTAGAGCGCTTCCGACGAGTTTTGCGAAGATGACGGTGATAAAGAGTGTCATGGTGACGGTCAGGTTCACGGCCAAATCCGCCGGTGTCAGAAAGTAAATGCGAAGAAAGTTGACGCTCGCCATGCCGACAGCGACGATCACCCCAACGGCGAACTCTTTTGCCACGACCTTGCTCAGATCCTTAAACTCCACCTCCCCGACGGCAATGCTGCGGATGATCATGGTGGAGGCTTGGTTTCCCGCGTTTCCTCCCGTGTCCATCAGCATCGGAATGAAGGAGACTAAGATGACAGAAGCCTGTAGGACGTCGTTAAATCCGGTGATGATGAAGCCGGTGATCATGGCGGTGAGCATCAAGATGACAAGCCAAGTGATACGGTTTTTTGCCAGATGCCAAAAGCTCGTCTCAAGGTACGGCGTGTCACTGGGTGTCATAGCAGCCATGATCTGGAAGTCTTCGGTGCTTTCTTCTTCAATGACCTCGATGATGTCGTCGACGGTGACGATACCGGTGAGGCGATGTTCTCCGTCGACAACGGGCATAGCCATAAAACCGTAGTCACGGAAGAGACGGGCGACGTCTTCTTGGTCATCCCAGGTGGAGACGAATACCACGTCTTCTTGCATGATGTCTTCAATGCGTACGTCAAGTTCCTGTGTCACCAGGTCTCTTAAAGAGACAATGCCCTCGAGAACTTTGGTGGGACTGATGACATAACATGTGTAGATGGTTTCGCGCGTCAACCCGACTTCTTTTATATGAGCGAGAGATTCTCTGACCGTCATGTCCCGAGAGAGAGCCACATACTCGATGGTCATGATGCTTCCGGCGGAGTCCACCGGGTAGTTGAGGAACTGGTTGATCAGCTGGCGCTCGCTCTTCGATGTATTTTTAAGAATCTTCGCCACCATATTGGCCGGGAGTTCTTCGAGAACGTCAATTTTGTCGTCGAAATAGAGGACGTTCATGATTTCCTGGATTTCTGGGTCACTGATGGCTGAGACGATGATCCGCTGGTTCTCTCCGGAGAGTTCTGTAAACACTTCCGCCGCCGAATCTTTGGGGATGAGGCGGAAAAACAGCACGCGGTCTTGTGTCTTCAATTCTTCGATCATGTCCACCATGTGAGGAACGTCCACTTGATAGAGTGCCTCACGGATGGCCTTGTAGCGCTTTGCCTCAAACAATTCGAGGATTTCGTTCATGGTATCTTCCATAGCGCCTTCCTTTCTATGTCATATAAGAGAAAAGCGGACTCTCCCCTGGGAGAGAGACCGCATGGGAAACGTGGGGAATATGGTGTTAGGGAGTGATGTCCTCCAGAGTGACGTTTTCGAGGATGATCTCTTTTTGTTCAAACTCCGCTTCACTGGGCTGGAGATAGTCGATGAGAATCAGTCCTCCGACACTGAGCACGCCGAGCGTCAGCAAAAAGCTGAGAATCAACGCCAATATCTTTTTCTTCATTGTTCTTCCTTATCAAATGTCACAAAGTCATGAATCCGGTTGACGTCTCCGCAGCCTACACTGAAGAAAATGTCGCCTTCTTGTAAGTCGCGGTGCATTTTGTCGCGCAGATCCGGAAAATCGGGTGTGTACGTAATGCGTTTATGCGGCATCGCCTCGATCAGCATGGATGTGTGGATGCTCGGGTCAAACGGCTCTCGGGCGGCGTAGATATCCATCATCCAGATTTCATCTGCGTCGTCAAAGGCGTGGAGATGCTCGTCGAAGAGAAGCTTCGTGCGGCTGTACGTATGGGGTTGAAATCCTATAATCAGCCGATTGTCGGGAAAGAGCTCTTTAATGCTTTCCAAAAGAGCGCGGATTTCACGGGGATGATGAGCAAAGTCATCGTAGCAGCGCGCGCCGTTTACATTGCCGTGATACTCAAAGCGGCGGGCAGCACCTTGAAATGAACTCAGCGCCGGGAAATAGTCCGAGACGTTTTTATCATAGCGGTGGACGCTGGCGATGGCCGCAAGAGCATTGGCGACATTGTGTCGACCATGCACCTGCAAGCGCACTGTGCCAAGAGGGGTTCCCTGGTAGCTTGCCTCAAAAAGAGTGTTCCCCTCTTCGATGCGCACATTGTCTGCCCGGTAATCTGCTTCCTCTGCGACGGCAAAGGTGATGATGTCGCGCTCGATGCGCGCAAGAATCGGCTGGGTGTGCGGGTCCTGCGCATTGACAAGCACGGCGCCTCCCTCCCGCGTCTGATTGGCAAATCGCACAAAGGCGTCCTGAATATGCTCTAAGTCCCGATAATAGTCGAGATGGTCGAGGTCGATGTTTAATATGACCGCCAAATCGTGCTCGAAATCCAAAAAGCTCTCTTCGAATTCACAGGCTTCATTGAGGATCAGCTCGCCTCCTCCGATTGAGATATTTCCGCCAATTTCCGGGACACTCGCTCCTATGATTAAAGTAGAGGGAATCGCGCTCTTTTGGAGCATGACGGCTGTCATGGACGTAGCGGTCGTCTTTCCATGGGAGCCGCTGATGGCAATCGAGTGTGGAAACTGGCTCGTCAGCAGGCGGAAAAAAGCGCTTCGCACCATGAGAGGGATGCCCAGACGCTTGGCTTCTTGGATCTCGGGATTG
>DUVM01000005.1 GCA_012841045.1 Tissierellia bacterium
AAGCGCAATCACATCTTCAGGGAGTTTATTGGCATCTTCGGGCGCAATGATCACATGCTCCTCTCCCTCTTTTTGGGAAAGACCATGTCCTCTGTTATCCATGGTGTACACCGTGATGCCACGCTCTGCCATCCACTCGGCAAATTCAGTATAGCGTCTAGCGTGCTCTGCCGCTCCATGCGTAATCTGCAGCACCGCTTTTTCTTCCGGACTCTGAAAGAGATAAGCTTGCAGCTGTGTATCTCCTCGGTCCAGTTTAAACATTTCCATCATCATCTCTCCTGAATCACTGACTTACTCGGCGAGACAAGTTCTGATCTTCTGAATGACTTCCAGAACTCTCTCCTCTACGATCTTCTTATCTTCCTCTCTCGGGACTCCTCGGAACTCATATCCCTCTACTAAGTCCCAGTTCATTTTCTTGCGCTCAATAATCTCTTCAAAAGTCTTCTTCGCTCCGCCACTCCATCCGGAGCTTCCGGTGTAGAACCCTACACGGCCTTGGACTCTCTTTGTTCCCATTTCCTCTACAGCGTAGGACATGGGCGGGAACATTTTGAATTCGTAGGTGGATGCCACCACGATGATTCCCGTGGCACTCCAGGCATGCTGGATGATGGTTCCAAGATCCGTCGTATTGACAGGAATCGCCTTATGAGGCATTCCTTCACGATCAAGTATTTTCTCGATATGGCGCACCATCTGTTCACTCATGCCGTACATGCTTCCCCAGAGAATGAGGACTTCTTCTTTGGCAATGCCTTTTGAATACGAGACGTATCTTTCATAATCAGAGATGATCCTATCTACGTCTTTCTTCCAGACAAGCCCATGACCCGGGGCAATGATCGCCGGGTTCTTTTCTTTTGCTTTGTCTATGCTTCTTCCCACCTGCGTCGAGAATGTCGCTAGGATATCCGCATAGTATCTCTGCTGCTGTGTCTCTAGAAAATCGAGGTCTTTCTCTTCACACGCCTCATCGGTCAAACCTTTAAGTGATCCGAAAGCACCGAAGTTATCACAGCTAAAGAGCGTCTTGGTCGTCTCTTCAAATGTCATGATCGTGTCGGGCCAGTGAACGCCCGGCGCGCTGATGAACGTCAGCTTATGACCATCTGCCAGCTCTAGGGTATCTCCTTCTTTCACTTCTGTGATACGGTCACTCTTTCCGAAGAAGTGCTCTAACAGCTGAGAAGCAGGCTTGCTGCAGTAAAACTCTACATCCGAGTAGATCTCGAGAAAAGCGGAGATCCAATCCGTATGATCCGGCTCCATATGGTTGAGGACCACATGCTTGATATTTTCCAGTTTGATTCCGGCTTCTTTCAAAAATGCATCTAAGCCTTCTTTTGTATTGTCCCATCCACAGATGCCGTCTATCAAAGCCACTTCTTCTTTTCCGACGACATAGCTGTTAATCGAAACGCCATAGGGTAGGTCCCACATTCCTTCAAACAAAAAGCCCTCGGCATTGACACTGACCATCTGTATCCCATCTGCAATGGGGATTATTCTCATTCTTGACTCCTTTCAACAACAGGTCGTTTGCACAGTAAATTATAACATGACTTCGTATTTTTCACGAAAGTCTGATACTTCCTAGCACATTCTCCTACTTACCCTTTTTTGATCGCCGACAATGGAAAATCCCATGAAATCTATCATCTTTTCCTAGATAACCTTTGCTTTTCTTGTTTTGTTGCAGCACATGCTTACAAGTGTGAATAGTTGTTCTTTCAAACCTCTCCCCATAAGGTATAATGAAAGAAAGCCATTCATTATGACCTGTGAGGAAGCCCATGCAGACGCTGACACACGAACAAATCGTCCACTTGTTTCATGAGAGAGACCCCTATACGCATAAAGGTGATTACGGCAGAGTCCTTCTCGTCGGAGGCGATGCCCGCTTTGGTGGCGCCATCATGCTGGCAGCCGGGGCAGCTCTGCATGCAGGCGCCGGTCTCATCAGCGCTGCCACCGATCCACGCAATCATACCGCACTTCACAGTTTATACCCGGAGGTCATGGTGGCTGACTGGTACTATGCGCCATACATGGATCCTTTAATCCGACAGGCTGATTCGCTCGTCATCGGTCCGGGCTTTGGGGAACAGTATGAGCTTCTGGAGACCGTCCTTTCTAAGGTCTTTCCTCATCAAAAACTTGTTCTCGATGCGGACGCTCTCAATATCATCGCCAAGTACCGTCTGTCCATTCCTCGCTCTGTCGCCATTCTTACGCCCCATCCCGGCGAGTGGAGAAGGCTCAGCGGCCTTTCAGATGATGATCGAGAAAACCTTGCTTGGGCAAAAGAGCATGGTGTCAGTGTTTTATTAAAGGGGCATAAGAGTCGTTTGTACACCTCTGAAGGGGTCTTCAAGAATCCCACCGGCAACGCCTGTATGGCGACCGGGGGAGCAGGAGATGTCCTCAGCGGCATCCTGGGCGCCTTTTTAGGCTACTTTCCCGATGCGCTTGATGCATTCCTTGCCGCCGTTTATATCCACGGATATATTGCCGATGAGCTGGCTCAGGAAGAATGTCCAGTGCTTCCCACCCGTATTATTCATTCTCTTCCTCGATTTATCCGCCGGTTTCAGATGGAATCAAAGAATCTTGGTTCATGATTCTTCCCAAAAATGGTCTTAGCTTTTTTGAAAATCTCATCCGCTAGATATGCTCTTCTTCTTGCGATAAATCCAGTGAATTTCCTGCATTCTAGTGAAATATATTACGCATACGTAAGATGAGTGTGTTATAATCTTTGACAGTACGAAACATATACGGTCATTGTATATCGACAATTGCATCAATAAGTTGCATGACTAAACAGGTTCAACATTCGGATCGTAAGGGTCATATGACGTTTCATGCGCTATATACATAAAAGAACGCTACTTGCGCACGTATTCCATATTCGTCTATCCTTTGCATCTGTGGGAACTGACTCAACAGATGTTTTTTGTTTGATCAATACATGAACCGGACAAGGAGGACCACTTGAATGTCAAGTTCATTCTTCAGAGAGTGATGTACACATTGTTCATGTTCATCTTCATCATTACCTTCAACTTCATTCTTTTCCGGTTGATGCCGGGAGATCCTCTCTCCATCGTGGCAAAGCAGTCCCGCTCCACACCGGAAGGTCGAGCCGCGCTCGAGCGCATGTACGGACTGGATAAGCCGATCGGAGAGCAGTATCTCGATTACGTGAAGTCGATGGCGACTTTTGATTTTGGCACAAGCTTTAACTACCGAGAACCGGTTGCCGGCATCATCTGGGATAAAGCAAAGAATTCCCTGATTCTTGCCGCCTTTGCCGTTCCCCTGGGCATTATTCTTGGATTGACAGGAGGGTCCATGGCTGCGGCCGCTCATGGAAAGTTTAAGGACGCCTTTATGACGTCCTCGTCCATGGTGATATACGCCGTGCCATCTTTTTGGCTGGCGATGATCTTTCTTCTATATTTCGGAGTGAAATGGAGGTTGGTGCCGATTAACGGCATGGTCACTGCGGGCGTGGACTTTAAGACATGGGGCGCCTACTTAAAAGACCTTGCCTGGCATCTCGTGATTCCAGCCATCTCCTACGCCCTCGCCATCTTCGGCGGATATTTTCTCATTATGCGAAGTTCCATGATCGACGTGTTCACGGAGGACTTTGTCCTGACCGCCCGCGCGAAAGGGCTAACGCCAAAACAAGTCATCCGCCGTCACGTGGTTCCCAATGCCCTTCTGCCCGTGACCACCATGGTGGTGACGAGCCTTGCCCTTATGTTTACCGGCGCATTTAGCATCGAAGTGCTCTTTAGCTGGCCGGGGATGGGGCGGCTGATGGTCGACTCGGTCAGTCGTCAGGACTACCCTGTCATGCAGGCCACCAACTACTTGATTGCGGTGGTGATCATCGTCACCAACCTGTTGGTGGACATTCTCTACAGTTACTTAGACCCTCGTGTCCGAATCCAATAGGAGGCCGCTATGGAATCATTGAATATTGACAAAGCGGTCCTGGAGGCGCGGGAAAAAGAACTCAAACGCATGCATCGAAAGGAGAACATCCAGCTCTTTTTGTCAAACAAGAGAGCGCTCTTCGGCTCAGCCCTTCTCCTGGTGTTCATCCTGCTTGCGATCTTTGGCCCCATCTTCTATGACTACGAACACGACGGCTATTTTCTCGGTCCTCGTCTGGGATCTCCCAACGACACCCACCGCCTCGGCTACGACGAGATGGGACGAGACGTCTTAGGTTCTCTGATCTACGGAGCCAGAGCGTCTCTGATGATCGGTTTTTTCGTTACTTTGCTGATCGCCGTGGTGGGCACGACCTTTGGGATTGCGGCGGGCTACTACGGAGGACTGTTTGATATCATCCTGATGCGCATCACCGAAGCCTTCATGATGATCCCCACCCTACCGCTGATGCTCACCCTCGCCGCTATCATCGGCCAGAAATTCTCGAACATCATCTTGATTCTCGGCCTGACCGGCTGGACGGGAACAGCGAGGCTGGTGAGAAGCCAGACCTTTAGTATCAAAGAGAGAAACTACGTGGAAAGAGCACGATCCCTTGGGGCTAGCAATGCCTACATCATGAGAAAACATATCTTCCCCAACGTCTTTCCCCTGATCTTTTCAAATATCATCCTGCTTGTGCAAAATGCGATCATTTCCGAATCGACCCTGGCCTTTCTGGGAGTCGGAGACCCGACCATCCCCACTTGGGGACAGCTCCTTCGCTCCGCACGAGAACAAGGCGCTATCACCGTAGGCTCCTGGTGGCTGTTTATCCCGGCGGGCCTGGCCATCGTCCTGTTGGCTTCCTCTTTCGTCTTTATAGGCTACGGATTTGATGAGATTCTCAATCCCCGTCTGAGAAGGAGGTAGCGATGCAACCCTTACTAGAAGTCAAAGATTTAAAGACATACTTTACGATCAAAGCCGGCGATGTAAAAGCCGTCGACGGCGTCAGCTTCACCATTCAAAAAGGAGAATCTCTGGGGCTTGTCGGAGAATCAGGCTGCGGAAAAACAACCACCGCCCTCTCCGTCATCAAACTCCTTCCCGAAAACGGCTACATTGCCGACGGGCAAATTCTTTTTGAAGGCAAGGATATCACCCACTCAAAAGATGAAGAGCTCTATCGCTTCCGCTGGTCGGAAGTCAGCATGATCTTCCAAGGCGCCATGAACGCCCTTAACCCCGTTCAAAGAGTCAGTGATCAGATTATGGAGGCGCTCTTTATCCACTATCCGAAGATCACAAAAGAAGAGGCGCTGGCCAAAGTAAAGCAGCTATTTGAACTGGTGGAGATCGACCCCCAGCTCATGCACGGCTACCCCCATGAATTCAGTGGCGGGATGCGCCAGCGAGCCATCATCGCCATGGCACTCTCCTGCGACCCCAAGCTCATCATCGGAGACGAGCCGACAACCGCACTTGATGTCATGGTACAGGCGCAGATTATTGATCTCATCAATGACTTGAGAACGAAGCTTCATATGAGCCTTCTGATGATCACCCACGACCTCTCGATCATTACAGAGGTCTGCGACAAGATTGCGGTGATGTACGCCGGAAAAATTGTCGAATACGGAACCACCGACGAAGTCGTCACATACTTCTTACACCCCTATACGGAAAAACTCATCGGGGCCTTCCCCAACATCTACAAAGAGAGAAAAATGGTCGACTCCATTCCGGGAGACCCGCCCGATCTCTTTGATCCGCCGCCCGGGTGCCGTTTTGCCCCGCGATGCGTGGAATTTGTCGAAGGGCTGTGCGACGTTGTAGAGCCCGTCCTTTTGGAAGTGCGCCCAGGACATTTTGTCGCCTGTCACAGAAGGAAGGTGGAACATGAATAATACACCCGTGGTCAGCCTGCAGGATCTCGAAGTCATCTTCAAGGGCAAGCAGGGATTCATCGACCAGTACATCCTTCGAAAAAAGAAACTCGTCCACGCCGTGGACGGACTGAACTTGGATATCGCCCCGGGAGAGATTGTCTCACTCGTAGGAGAATCCGGCTCAGGAAAGACCACGACAGGAAGAGCCATCTTGCAACTCACTCCGCTCACTTCCGGAAAGGTACTGTTCAAGGGAGAAGAGATCGAGCCAAGAAACCGCCAATATATGAGAAACTTCCGGCGGGAAGCGCAGATGATCTTCCAGGATCCCTATCAGTCGCTCAACCCTCGCTTCAATGTCTTTGAAATTGTCACCGAACCACTCCTTTTTGAAGACAGAAGCTACAGCTTGGCTGAGAAGGAAATCCTAGCGCTACAGGCACTCGAGTTTGCCGGCCTTCGCCCGGCCATTGACTACCTCTATCGCTTTCCCCACGAACTCTCAGGAGGGCAGAGACAGCGCGTCTCGATCGCGACGTGTTTTATCATGTCCCCCGACTTCATCATTGCCGACGAGCCGGTATCGATGCTTGATGCATCGGTCCGCGCGGATATACTCAAACTATTTGTCAACATGAAGGAGGAGCGAAACACCGCTTTTCTCTTCATCACTCACGATCTGTCTCTTGCCTGGCTGATATCCGACCGCGTCGCCATCATGTACCTTGGAAAGGTCATGGAAATTGGACCCGCCGATATTATCTCCGGAAAATGTCAGCATCCCTATTCCCAAGCCCTGACCTCCGTGCTGGCGATGGTGGGAGAAGAGCGAAGGCAGAAGAAGATCTTGCTTGAAGGCGAAACGCCCTCCCCGATCGACATACCGTCGGGGTGTCGTTTCCACCCGAGGTGCCCGATCGCTGTCGAACGTTGCAGAGTCGAGGAACCTCCGTACCATGAAGTTTGTCCGGGACAGTTCGTGTCTTGTCACTTCCCCGGACCACCCGAAAGACTAAGGAGATAAAATCAATGAAGAAAAGAATCAGTATACTCCTCATCATGCTGCTGATCATCGGCGCCCTCTGGTCGTGCGGATCCCCTCCCGGAGCCAGCGACAGCGAAGGCGAGCCGACCACAACGCCTGCCACGGAAACACCGTCATCAGAAGAACCGGCTGAGACGCCAGCAGACGAAGGCGGAGATGTCTTCCGTTACGGCTTTACCGGCTGGTGGCCTGATGGGAAAAACCCGCTGACAACAGGCTATGCGATCAGCACCACCGCCTACCACTCCAACATCTATGAAGGCCTGATGATGCAAAATCAGGACATGGAGATTGTCGGACGCCTGGCTGAGAGCTGGGACGTGTCTGAAGACGGTCTCGAGTGGACCTTCCACCTGCGCCAAGGCGTAAAATTCCACGACGGAGAAGATTTTAATGCAGACGACGTCGTCTACACCCTCAACTCCATCATGGATTATCATCTCCCGAGACACCTCTCCTCCATGGATGGCGTGGTCTCTGTCGAAAAAGTGGATGACTACACCGTCAAGATCACAACCGAAGAGCCCAAAGCCAACATGATCGATGTCGGTATCATCGACATTGTTCCGGAACATATCTTTGCTCCAAACACCCCCGATGAAGCAGCCGCTCAGGCCTTCATCAATGACGCCCCCGTCGGAACAGGTCCCCTGGTATACGTAACGGATAGAAAAGACGAATTCATCCGCTACAAGACCAACAAAGACTATTGGTTTGCGACGCCGGAGTATGACGAGTTCGTACTGGTGTACTTCACAAACGAAGACACCAAACTTCAGGCTCTTGAAAAAGGCGAAATCGACTTCTGCTCCATCAACGGCACACAGCTCGAGTACGCCAAAGGCATTGCCGATGTCGTCGTCAACGAATACAACTCCATCACCTTTATGGAGCTTGGATTCAACATGTGGAACAGCGAAGAGAGCAAAGGCAATCCCATCGTACGCGACAACAAATACCTGCGTCAGGCGATCGACTACGCCATCGACTATGATCAGATGGTAGAGTATGCGCTCGGCGGACTCGGCATTGTCCACAAAGGACTCATCCCCAGAGAAACCCCCTGGAGATGGGAACCCCCAGCAGACAAACTCCGCGAGTTCAATCCTGAAAAAGCCATGGCTCTTCTCGATGAACACGGCTTCGTCGACGTAGACGGAGACGGCCTGCGCGAAGATCCCAACGGAGAAAAAATGCAGCTGCGCTGCGCGGTCATTGAGTCTTCCTACAAAGACCAGTCGCTTGTCGTTCAAAAGAACCTCAAAGACATCGGACTCGATGTAGAATTCACTCTCATGGACAGCGCGCGCCAGAGCGATATCATGGATATCGAAAACGGCGTGGATACTGACATGTACTTCTGGGGATGGTCGGGTGACTACACCGATCCCAACTTCATCCTCTACGTCATGACCACCGACGCCATCGGCGGCTCCAGTGACTGCTACTGGTCCAATGAAGAATATGACGCTCTGTATCGCAAACAATCCGTCACGATTGATTACGATGAGCGCATGGAAATCGTCCATCAGATGCAAGAACTTGTCTATGAAGAAGCTCCTTACCTGATCCTCTACAACTCCAAAGCCATCAACGTCTACAACGGCGCCAAATGGGAAGGCTTAGAGATGTTCCCAGGAAACAGCGGCAGCTATCTCAACCTCTGGACGAAAGTCGGTCTGAAAAAGATCCAGTAACACAACAAAAAGTAAGCCCTTCTATCCTGTATAGGAGGGCTTTTCTTACGAGGATTTATGAAATACTATAATCAGAGAAACTATCCCCACATCCTATTTCCCAGTAAGGGCTTCCCTGAGGAGAGCATCTGCATCTCCGGCTGCGGCCCCACTTGCTGTTCAATGCTCGTGGAAAACCTGACTAAACACGCATTTGATCCCATCGAATCGGCCGCCTACGCCATCGAAGTCGGCGCTCGCGACGATGCCGGAACAGATATGAAAATACTCGGGCCTCGTGTCGCGGAGAGATTCGGCTTTCACTACCACACGGGAAATGATATCGAAGAGGTCCTAGACTTTCTTCAAAAAGAAAAAGGCTTCGTCATCGCCAACTCAGGGGGAAACGAAGAAGGCTATACAGGCGTCTTTACAGAAGGAGGCCACTATATCCTTCTGACAGCCGCCAAGGGAAGAGTCATCGAGGTGCTCGATCCTTCCCTCTATCCCGATAAGTTTTCTAGGCCCGGGCGAAAAGAAAAAGTCTTCTGGATAGGAGAGCGCATCTACTGTGACGCACAATTCGTCATGGATGACTGCCGAAACCGGGACCCCGCCTTTTACTTCTTTGAACCAAAAGAAGCCTGATAAACAAAAAAAAGGCCGTCTGTCACGCAGGCGGTCTTTTATTTCTGATGAAGGAGCCATCATAGAAGCATCACAATAAAAATTCTCTTATTCAGATATCATCGGCTTTTTCTCTGCAAAGCAGCTATCGACAGGGCTATTGCAAACAGGCTTCTACTCACCAAACGTCATCTCCACAGTAGAGGCGTCAAATCCCAGTCGAACGTCATTTGTCAGCTCACTCCACTGCGTGTAAGAACCCCCGTAATGCAGAGTCTTGAGCGCATCGCATCTGCCAAAGGCCCCTTCGCCGATCATGCGAAGAGAAGCCGGCAGAGTAATTTCTTCCAGGGACAAACAGCCGTAAAAAGCGAACTTTCTGATGGAGGTGACAGAGTCAGGGATATCGATTTGTCGGAGTGAGGTACAACCCTGAAAGCAATTGGAACCAATCGATGTCAATGTGTTGGGAAAAGTGATCGACTCCAGTTCTTTTGCATAATAAAACGCTTTGTTTGACAATCTCTCCACCACTCGTCCGTCTATCATCTGCGGAATCTGCAGATGCTGCCACTCGTCACCTTTGTATGAACTGATGCTGATGGCACCGTCTTCATAGATATGGTAAGCGTAGCCTCTCGGGTTCGATGACGCCGTGACCGTTTCGATGATCTGCTTGCCGGTGGACGAGTCTCCTTCCTCACTTGCAAGCTGATCTTGCGACACCTTCCCCTCTTCTGGCGTCGACCCGAAGAATCCTCCATCTTTAAAAAGATCGGTGAAGTAGACAGCATACACACTCACTAGGGAGATGGCTGCCAATAGAATCAAGGAGATGAGAAGACCCTTCCTTGTCTTCTTTTTTGCCGCAGAGACGTCATGATCAGGTGTCAGAGCCAGTGGTTTACTTACAGCTTTCCCACAATGCGTACAAAACTGATCTCTGTTCCGGTCCACCTCTGCACCACAATGCGTACAAAACATGTTCACCCCTTACCAATGTCTCTTAACGGATATCTCACGATTGTATACATTGTAGTGTCTTACCAATATGATTGCAAGATAAGTATCACTAGATGAAGACAGTTCACTTTTTATGGAAATAGTCATAAGCGGTGAAAACTGCGGGATAAGTTGACATCTCAAAAGGGCTAATGTAAGATAACACTATATTATATTGTCAATAGATGTCACCTTTTAGTATTTGTGTAAGCTAGTTTATCGAGGAGCGTCATGGCGTCGTTTTTTGAAGAACTTACAAAATCCATTGTCGGAGATTCTTCCCTTCAGGGATTGTCTCCTGAAGAAAAGCACCAACTCTCCGAACTGAAAAAAGAGATCGAAGAAGAAAAGAATATACAGCGCAGTTTTTACATACAGATCGGTCAAAAATACACCGATCTTTTTGGAAATCAGCCGCATGAAGCGTTAGAAGCGCTCTGCTCTTACATAGCCGAATCGTTGGAAAAAGTCCGACAAAAAGAACATCAGATCAAAGTCATCAAAAATAGCAAGATCTGTCCTCAATGCGAGAAGGAATGCGATCCCATGGATGTCTACTGCTCAGGATGCGGTACGGATATCCGGCAGACCAAGACGCTTCAGGGCAAATCGACCCACTGCTTGCAGTGCCAACATGCCCTGGTCCCCGGGGCATTGTTCTGTAGTGGCTGTGGGACACGCGTCTAAATAAATGATGATCCATCAGCACATCACCTGAGAAAACGGAGGAACTATGTATTGTACGAAGTGTGGAACAAAAAATCGTGAGGACGCTCAATTCTGTGTCCATTGCGGTCACGCATTCCCCAAACGCTCTGTCCCAAGAGAATTCTGTTCACAGTGCGGGCAAGTCACCGTCAATGGTGTCTGCAGCGCCTGTGGCCCAGTCAAAGAGGCATCCGTGCGAAGGAGCTTACCGGGGATAGGTGCATTCCAAAAAATCCCTGAACACTTCTTCGCCGCAGCCAAACGTCCCTTATTTCTCCGTGCGCTGTTTGATGCCCTCATAGGCATCGGGGTCACTCTGGCAGCCAGCCTGCTTCTTGTGCTTGTCTATAGAATCTCGAATAAAAACATATTTGAACATTTAGGGGGGAATATCCCCTTTGGGGCATGGGTGTCTCTTTTTCTGATGATGGTCTCTCTGGTGCTTCTAAGAGGATTTAAGGTGGGAACCGCCTATGAAGGAGCCGAAGTGGGATTCACTTTCCGACTTTTCATTCTCTTTCTTGCTCCCCTCATCGCCGCGATCGTGACATCTTGGAAGTTCTTCCAGCGCAAGATCAATACATATCAAGCGGTGCTCTATTCGCTGACGTATGCTCTTGCTTCTACGGTCTTTTATTTTATCCTGCTGGCCTTTATCTCTATTTCTAAAGAGATGGCTGATGTGATGGAAAATCTGAGTATCACAGGATTTATCCACTTATTCTTCACCCTTTTCATCATCCATATGCTCTGCTATGCTATCACGTCAAAAAATATTCTGCCCGGCATTTCCAGGGCCGCGAAAACGTTTGCAACGGATCTGGCGATATTTGCCGTTCCCTCAGGTCTTCTGCTGACCGTCCTTCTCCATCGTATGATAAAATCATCATTTCTTGTGCGAATGGCGGGTCCCATTTTTAAACCGATCCTTCTATCCATTGGGATCTCAGCGAATATGATCGTGGACAGTGGGCTTATGCTCTTGGGAGGTACGATGTCCCTCGATCTTCCCCCCAATATCATCATGGAGTATGTGAATTACTTCGATAAAGCACCTTCCACATCTGTTCTTGGAATCGGTGTACTCTCCTCCAATGTGATGGATTACGCAAAATCCTATCATAAGCTGTTTTTGTTACTCGCTATTGTGGCGATTGTCATTTATGTCGCCGTGATGCTTCTAAGCGTCATGTTTAAAATTCCCAAAAAACGATTTCTCTATAATGCAGTCGTTTTCTCCCTTCTCGCAGCTGCAACGATGGCCTTTATAAGCACGCTGACCTATCACTCGATGCAGGTCTCCGAACCGGGCAGTATGAGTATGAATGTAGGTTTTGGTGTCTCAGGCTTCACAGTCTTCTTTTTCACCTTGCTGTACCTTGCACTTGCCGCTGGGGCGGTCTATTTTATCCGCACCCGTCCGCTGTTGGAGAGAAAACTGCTGTCGCTAGAACCAAACAAGATCTATCTGCAGGTCGCTGTGCTTCTTGTGTTTTTTATCTGTGTATTCTTCCTTCGAGAATACCTGTTCGGTGCCACAGGAATCTTCTTTGACCAGATCATCGAGTTTTTGGATTATATGCCTTGGTAAAGAACGATAGACGCTGTTCTTCATGTGGAAGTGAATATCAAGCCAACGCTGCTTTTTGCAATCACTGTGGCGCAGCCGTTGTATCTGAGCCGGTAAAGCATTGTAGCTATTGTGGGAGGGAAGCTCTTCCTACAGAGATGTTCTGCGGAGACTGCGGAGAATCTCTTGCTACTGCGGAGTCTCCTCCTGTGATTGCGCAGGAAAAGCAGCCATCCATAGAAAGCGCCTGTCCTCATTGCGGTGAGCGGGTCTCTTCAGAAGACCTGATTTGCGGAGCCTGCGGTACTCCTTTAAAGGAGTCCTCCA
>DUVM01000045.1 GCA_012841045.1 Tissierellia bacterium
CCGGCATCCGCGTGTTCACTGAGGTCGCGGAAATCGCTTGAATAGCAGGAGATGCCAAGGACACCCGATTCTTTATTGAGGACCTTGTCCATTTCTTCTGCCGTCATATTTTCTTTTTGCATAATGTAGTGATAGATGGCCGGGTCAATATTTCCGCTTCGCGTACCCATGACCAGCCCCTCAAGCGGCGTGAAGCCCATCGTGGTGTCTATGCTCTTGCCGTCTTTAATCGCGGTGAGCGACGAGCCGTTTCCGAGATGGCAGGTAATCGTTCGCATGTCTTCTTTCGCTCTTCCCAGGAATTTGGCCGCCGTCTCAAATACATACTTATGGCTCGTCCCGTGGAAACCGTATCGACGCACGCGGTATTTCTCATAGAAGTGATAGGGCAGAGGATAGATGTATGCGGGAGGTTCCATCGTCTGATGAAAGGCTGTGTCAAAGACCGCCACATTTGGCACATCCGGTAGAATCTTCTGCATGGCGCGCACGCCCAGAATATTCGGAGGATTGTGAAGCGGTGCCAATTCTGTAGCTTTTTCGACAGCTTCCATCACTTCTTCATCGATGACGACGGATTCAGAATACGCTTCGCCTGCATGGACCATGCGATGTCCGACAGCCCCGATTTCGTCGAGCGATTTAATAATCTCGAATTCAGGTGTCAATAGAGAATCGATGGTCAGTTTCAGAGCGGCCGTGTGATCGGGCAGAGGCTCTTCAAATGTACGTTCTTCTCCGTCAGCCGTTTTGAGTACCAGCCTAGATCCGTCCAGTCCGATGCGTTCGACCAGACCGCTGGCGACGAGAGACTCATCACTCATATCCAGTAGTTGGAACTTTAATGAGGATGAGCCGCAGTTAATGACAAGTATCTTCATGATGTCTCCTTGTAATAATGCTCTTTTCGAGCAGATGACCATTAGATTACGCCAAAATCAGTATAACAAATATATCCGTTTCCGTCATGAAGCCACAGAAAAAAACGGCCGGTTTCCCGGCCGAGTGGCTCATTCGACAAGAATAGGAAATTGCATCACATCCGAGGAGGCAAAGACGATATAGCCGTCTGGGATCGCAGGCATCTCCGGTTTCATTTTTTCTTCATAGAGAAGCTCTAGCTCCTCGCTAAAGAGTAACATTTTCACACCTTCTGGGAGATCAAACGTCAATTTCATTCCTTCATTCGTCCGAAAGACAAGCGTCTCTCCTTCATGGATACTTCTTACCGTACCGCTTGTCACTTCCTCAAAGGATGTGGCCTCTCGGTAGACAAAGGAGAAAAACGTCATGTACTCTCTTCCTTCTTTTGTGAAAAAGTACGGCGCCACAAGGTCTCTTCCGCCCATGCCGGGTACGCGCCAGATCATCTTCGATGTGTCAGCCCCATCAGGGACAAAGGGTAGCGCCGGCATCCCTTCTTGAAGCACCAGTGAAAGCACGCCATCTCCCGCTACGTCTTCAAAGCGCGCCGCAGCAAACATAAAGTAGTCGGCGCTTCTGGCAGGAAGATTTAGGCAAAAGTACTTTGTCTCCAGTCTCTTAACCCACTCTTTTGGCAGGGGCTCCAAAGTCTCCACGCTTTGCAGCATCGGCATCCAGGAGCTGAAGAGATACAGGAGAAGATACTTCACCACACCGTGTTTGACAAGTTTTACCTTGTAAATGTCGCCCTCGAAGAGTTCGCCGTCAAACTTCATATCCGGAAAGAATTTGAAGGTTTCCCATTTGCCTTTTCCACCATAATATCGAAGCTGAAGCGTGTCCTCTGTCACTTCCGCTCGGTAGACGCCCATCCCCGAGTAGTAGTATCCGCTGATCTCCTCTGCCACGTCTAGGGGGATAGGCACTGGTTTCTTTGAAGAGGGGCGCTCCTGTTTCACCTGGTGACCCTGTTGCTCGAGCACCTCGGCGATGAGTTCGCAGAGCAGCTCGGAATTGACCACTTTCGTATCCGAGGTCACAGAGATAGCAGCGCAGAGGTTGAAGCCAGGTGACACGAGTAAAAAACTCCCGAACTGTCCGGTGGTGCCTCCCTTTGTCATCACCCCCTCTCCAAAGTCAAATGCCTCATGGCGAAATGCTACATTATCCCACCCGAGTCCATAGACAGGAGAGAGTGTGTCTTCTTTAATAAATGTCTTTCCCGCCGGTGTCGACATTTCGTCGATGCTCTCTTTGGTGAGAACGAGGCCGGGCTGTAAAAAGAGATCCCCAAAGCGAGCGCAGTCGATCAGATTGGTGCGCACCCCTCCGGCTCCCACAGCCATAATAAACTCAGGATCGGCTTCTTTGCAGCGCATGAGGACAGCGCCTTCCATCCGCTCATCCTCTACACCGGTCGAATCGGCTCCCACCGGATCGAGGATTTCTTTTCGAAGAAACGCTCCAAAACTCATCCCGCTGACCTTTTCGACGATGAGCCTTGCCAGCTCAAACCCCTCATTGCAATAGACAGAAAATTCCCCCGGATCCGCTTTTAAGACCGAGTCGCTCCAGTAGCGATAATCTCGCTCTTCAAGTCCACATGCGTCCCACTCCGAGAGCATCATATTAAGAGAGTTCGTCCCGCTGAGTCCGGAAGTGTGATCCAGTGTCATACGAACGGTAATGTCCTTATAGCGCGGATCTCGCATGCGAAAACGCGGCAGATAGTTGACGACCGGATCATCCAAACACACTTTTCCCTGATCCACGAGTTTCATGATCGCCGCCGCCGTATAGACTTTGGAGACAGAGCCGACATTGTAGAGGTCATCGAGCTCCGCCGGCGAATCATCCGAGCCGCGCACACCCACTGCACAGGCTGCGAGGAGTTCGTGGTCTTGGATGAGGGCTACGCTGATGGCTGCGCCGTTGCCTTCTTTTTTTTCTTCAATGATTTGTTGCAGGCGCTGCGCGAGCGCCTTGTCTTTTCCGCTCAGGCTCATATCCGCTCCTTAAATATCGACTTCGACGCCATGGCCCGGTGCATCCCCGAGATCGATCATCCCCCCTTTTATCGTAAAGCTGTGGCGGACACCGCCGACATCTTTAAAGGAGAGAAAACTGTCGAGATCGACGAATTGTACATTCGGGCAAGCAGAGACAAGATGAGCCGCCGCTGCGATGGACAGCGGACTCTCCGTCATGCATCCGAGCATGGTGGGCACATTGGCGGCTTCAGCCATCGCATTGATCTGCATCCCCCTGTGAAGTCCGCCGCACTTCATCAGCTTGATATTGAACATATCTACCGCTCCTGTTCGAAGAAGGTGGACGGCGTCTTCGACCTGCATAAGACTTTCATCTGCCATGATGGGAATGCTCGCCTTCTTTCGGATTTGCAAGAGGCCCTCCACGTCCCAATACGGCGTCGGCTGCTCGATCAGTTCAATGTCGCAGTCATGGACTTGCTCCATAAACTCCAGGCACTCCGTGACCGTATAGCCCTGATTGGCGTCCACTTTGATTTTCACCTGATCGCCGACGGCTTCACGGATCAATCGAAGGGAGCGTATATCATCGGCCAGATCGATGCCTGTCTTGACTTTGAGTTGCGTAAAGCCGCGAGAGATAATCTCTTGCGCCTCCTGCGCCATGTTCTCAGGCGTATCGATGCCGATGGTCAGATCTGTCTCCACCATGCGCTTCACTCCGCCCAAAAATGTATACAGTGGAACCCCAAGGGCTTTGGCGCACAGATCGTGCAGGGCAATGTCCACCGCTGCTTTTGCCGCAGGATTTCTCACAATGGTGCGATCCATCAGCTTATGAAGATGGTCAATCGCAAATGGATTTTGTCCTATGAGGTCTTTTTCGAAAAGTTTCAGGGTCTGTAATACACTCTGCGAGGTCTCCCCCGTCACAAAAGGAATGCCCGACCCTTCGCCAAATCCGCTGATCCCCTCATCAGTATCGATGCGGACGACGACGGTATCGACTTTTGTGATATAGCCGATCGCCACTTTAAAGGGCTTTTTCAGCTCCAGATCAATCTTTGCCGCATGGATGGCGGTTATTTTCATGATTCATCCTTTCTATGCAAGAAGCACTTATCTGAATTCCAGCCCTGAAAGAATCGTGGTCGAAAAGACGACAAAGTGATCGAGATTCAAATCTGCGCGGTGGCAGTAATTGTATTTATTGAAGTACAGAGGAACGTACGGCGCCTCTTCTTTGACGATCAGATACAGCTCCTCATAGATCTTTTGGCGCTTCGTCACATCCAGCTCTTTTGAGCCTTCGGCAAACAACTCCTCGACACGATCGTTTTTGTACCACGAAATGTTATACGGCGCACCCTCTTCTAGCAGCATGCTCATGGAGGAAGCATCGTCTCCCAGTCCGATCGTCATCACACCCATCTGCATATTCCCTGCCGAGAAAGACTGAATAAATGCGTTGACCTCCAATAATTCAATCTCGACGACAAAGCCCAGCTCCATCAGATTGGCGGCGACCAGTTCCGCTGTTTTCTTTCCAAGGTCATAAGAAGAAATCGTCATGGGCGGAAGGCCTTCTCCATTTGGATAGCCCGCCTCCGCCAGCAGCGATTTGGCCTTTTCCATATCAAAGGGATAGCCTTTTCCATCAAGCCCCGGAGAATAGGCGACAAACTCGGAGTTGATCAGCATTTCAGCGGGATACGCTTCGCCTTCTTGCGCGCCGTCGATGATGCTCTGCTTGTCCATCGCATAGGCTATGGCCTGACGCACTCTCACGTCGCTCAGCGCTTCCTTCGTGACATCCATCGTGACAAAAGTAATGCCGGAGGTGGCTTTGGGCAAAATATCCAGCTCTTCATTTTCTCTGACCAGATCCAGCGATGCCGGGGGCACATACGAGCAGATGTCGATGTCTCCGTTTTCCAGGGCGATCAAGGCGTTCGAGGGATCTGTGATGACGCGATAGACCACATTTTTGATCTTCCCCTTCTCAGCGTAGTAGTCTTCATTGACCGTCAGCGTCAAGCTCTCTCCCTGTTTTCGCTCGACAAACATATATGCACCGGTGCCGATCGGATGGTTCTTAAACTCTTCTCCGGCCTCTTCCACCGTATCTTTGTCGACAATGCCGAAGAAATTCGACAGCGCCATCAGAAACGGTGCCGCCGGCTCATGTAGGTTGATTTTCACCGTATAGTCGTCTGTCTGCTCAAACGACGCGATGTACTGCGTAAAGAGCGCCATATAAGGAGACGCCATCGAACGCTCGAGACTGTAGATGACATCGGACGCATCAAGCTGCGCACCGTTGTGAAAGCTCACCCCTTCGCGAATCTTAAAGGTGTAGACGAGCCCGTCTTCTGAGACTTCAAAGGACTCAGCCAATCGGGGGACGATTTCCCCCTCTTGCGTGATTTTGACGAGGCTGTCGTAGACATTGGCGAGAATGACAAAGTCCACCGACGAAGCGATAAAGGCCGGATCCATCGTAGAAAAGTCAGACGGAACCGCAATGTTTACGGTATCGCGCTGTGTAGCCGGCTGATCTGCCGAGGCAGGTGTCGTTGTCGGCGTAGAAGCCGGGGCTGCACAAGCCGACAGAACGAGGACGGCGGCAAGTACAAGGACCAGTAGTTTTTTCATTTTTTCCTCCTGTGAATTTCTTAATATAGGGTACAGGCCACGCTGTGTCCGCCTCCCATATCCTTTAGTGGTATATCTCCTTCTGTGCATAGAGGGGTGACATAGGGGCAGCGAGGGGCGAAGCGACATCCGGGGATCGGGTTGACAGGTGAGCTGATCTCTCCGCGGATGACTTCAGGTTGTCGATGTCTCATACTCAGGTCTGCCACCGGCACCGATGCCAGTAGCGCCTTTGTATAGGGGTGAAGGGGGCGCTCAAAAAGCTCATCTGTCGGCGCAATTTCAACGCATTGCCCCAAGTACATGACGCCGATCTGATCCGATATCAATCGGACGACGGCGAGATTATGCGTGATAAAGAGATACGTCAGATTTCTTTGTTCCTGCAGGTCCATCATGAGATTGAGAATCTGTGCCTGGATCGACACATCGAGCGCAGATACCGGCTCATCGCAGACGATAAATGTCGGATCGACCGACAGAGCTCTGGCGATGCCGATGCGCTGGCGCCTTCCTCCGTCGAGCTCATGTGGAAAAACGCCTTCGAGGCGGGCGGCAAGCCCCACCACCTCCATGAGATGTTTGGCTTTTTCCACGGCTTCCCTGCCGGAAAGTCCGGCGATCACCATCGGCTCTGTAATAATCTGCAGTACATTCATGCGAGGATTTAGCGAACTGTAGGGGTCCTGAAAGATAATCTGCAGATCTCGGCGCAGCTCTTTCATCTTGCGCCTTTTGAGCGCATGGATATTTTCTCCTTTATATAGCACCTCTCCGCTCGTCGCTTCCTGTAGGCGGATGATGGTCTTGCCGAGAGTCGATTTTCCACAACCTGACTCTCCGACAATCCCAAATGTTTCACCTTCTCGGATCTGAATGCTGACATCGTCGACAGCGTGCAGGACACCGGCTTCGACCGAAAAGTACTTCTTTAGATTTTTTGTCTCAACGAGCACGCTCATTTCAGACCTCCTTCTGCCTGCCCTGTGTACAGATGACAGGAGATCAGATGGTTTTCAAAAGCGACCGTCGGCGGAGGCACCGTCTCGCACTGCGCCATCTTGTGTGGGCAGCGCGGATGAAATTTGCATCCGGAAGGAAGCTCCGTCGGGTCGGGCATCAACCCTTCGATCGGTGTCAGTCTCTTCGTGCCCCCCTTTAAATCGGGAATCGAGCCAAAGAGACCGGTGGTATAGGGATGGTGGGCGCCAGGCGAGAAGATCTGCTCCGTCGTCGCATACTCCACAATTTCTCCGGCATACATCACCGCCACGTCGTCGCACACCTGAGCGACAATCCCCAAATCATGTGTAATCATGATCATCGACATATCGAGTTTGTTGCGAAGCTCGCTCATCATCGCCAGGACTTGCGCCTGAATGGTGACATCCAGCGCCGTCGTCGGCTCATCGGCGATCAATAGATGAGGCTGACAGGCAAGGGCGATGGCAATGACGACACGCTGCTTCATCCCGCCGGAAAACTGATGGGGGTATTCGTTCTTTCGAAAAGCGGGGATGCCTACAAGCTCGAGTGTCTCCTCCACTCTCTGTTCTACCTGCTTTTTTGTCTGATGAGGTGCTCCGTGGAGAATCAGCGTCTCTGCGATCTGTTCTCCGACCTTCATAATCGGATTGAGCGCCGACATCGGATCTTGAAAAATCATCGACATCTTCTCGCCAAGAAGTGCCTTCATCTGAGCATCAGAGAGATCGAGGAGATTGACGCCTTCTAGAAGGATTTCTCCTGCCGTCACGACCCCTGTGGGCTTGGGCAGAAGGCGAAGAATCGAGAGGGCCGTCGTCGTCTTCCCCGCACCGGTTTCCCCTACGAGGCCTAGTGTCTGGCCGCGGTGAAGCGAAAAGCTGATGCCGTTGACGGCATGGACTGTTTCTAAGTCCGTTCGATATTCCACTGAGAGATCTTTTACTTCAAGAATCGTATTCATGTATGTTCCGTTTCATTTATGTCCGCAGTCGCGGATCCAGTGCATCGCGAAGGCCATCACCTAAAAGATTCATCGCCAGCGCAGAAAATACGATGGCCGCTCCCGGGATCAGCGTCAAAAAAGGTTTCGTACGAAGAAATTCCGCTGATTCTGCGAGCATCGACCCCCACTCGGGCTCGGAGGCTTTGACCCCCATGCCTAAAAAGGATAAAGAAGCAGTCGAAATGATGATACTGGCGATATTCATCGTCGCCTGCACGATGATCGGGCCTAAGGCATTTAATAAGATATGTCGAACGATCACACGAAAATCGGACGCGCCATATGCTTTAGCAGCTTCAATATAATCTTGTTCAATGATCGTCAGATTCAAAGAGCGGATGAATCGGATATTTCCCGGAAGGCTGGCAATAATCAGGGCGATGATGAGGTTGACCTTGCTCGTCCCCAAGGCGGCAATGATCGCCAGCGCCAGTAAGATGCCCGGAATGCACATAAACAGATCACAGATGCGCATCACAATGATGTCAAACCATCCACCCCAGTACGCTACCGCCGCTCCGAAGAAGCATGCGATCGTAAAGGAGGCCAAGGTCGTGATCAGAGCAATGGAAAGCGAAAGCCTCGCTCCGTGTGCGATACGCGCCAAGACATCCCGTCCGAAGATATCGGTGCCAAATGGATGCGAAAGACTTGGCGGTTGCAATTTGTTGGAGGTATTCACTTTGAGAGCGACCTCATGATAATCTCCGATCACATCGGCAAACACCGCAAGAAGGACCACGACGATGATAATAGAAAGACCGATCATCGCCGCGCGGTTTTTTCTGAGTCTACGCCAGATCTCGCGAAATTGTCCTCGATCCTTCTTCATCTAAGTGCCTCCTGCGCCTTCTTTCTTCTCGACTTGACAAACCGCGCCTTGATCCTTGGGTCGATAAATGCGTAGAGGATATCGACGACCAGGATAATCATATTAAAGACGGCCGCGAGAAAAATCGTCGTCGCCATCACAAGGGGCACATCTTTTTTTTGAATCGCCAGGATTTCTAGCATGCCAAGACCTGCAATGGAAAACGTCTTCTCCACAAGAATCGTCCCTCCTAATAGTCCGCCAAAACTCAGCCCCATAATGGTAATAATCGGCAAGAGCGCGTTTTTTAGAGCGTGGCGAAAAATCACCTGGCGGTCCGGCATTCCTTTAGAGAGCGCGGTGCGAATGTAGTCTTGACGGATGGTCTCGAGCATGGTGGATCTTGTCAGTCTCAGAAGGGCTGCCGCTGCCGGCAGCGTCACAGTGACAATCGGCAAAATATAATGCTTGATCGTCGCCGAGCCGTAGTTTGGGAGAATCTTTAAGTTCAGCGAAAAGACCAGTGTCAAAATCATGCCCAGAAGAAACGCCGGCACGGCGGCAAGAAACATCGCCGTCACAGTCAGTAGGGTGTCACCGGCAGAATACTGCTTCACCGCAGAATACACGCCCATGGGCACTCCGATGATAGAGGCAAAGAAAACAGAAAACAGAGCGATCGTCAATGTCTTTGGAAAGGCCCGCATGATCTCGGAGAAGACCGGTTCATTGGTCGTGTAGCTCCTGCCAAAATCGAGTTTTGTCACTGCTTTCCAGACATAGTCGACATAGCGCTGCAAAAAAGGCTTGTTCATCCCCAGTTCTTCATTCAGTTGGTCAACCGCTTCCTGAGGCGCCATCTGACCGAGCATCAAACGAGCAGGATCTCCGGGCGTCAGATTCAAAATCGCAAAGACAAGAAACGACACCCCCAGCACGACGAGAAACGAAATAAGTATGCGTTGCACGACGAAACGAGCCATGTGTTCACCCTTTCAATCAAAAATCATTTGAGGCTACAGGTCATACGAGTTCAATTGCCGATAGGCATCTCGACTCCTGATCCGAGAGATTGTACACCTTGTGAGCCACCTGCCCTTCCACGTAGATGCTGTCGCCTTCTTGGAGAACAAACTCCTCCTCTCCGATCAAATAGCGCAGTTCCCCCGAGATCACCGTCGTAAACTCTGACCCGCGGTGCGTAATGCTCTCTGCATTCTCCATGCTCTGGGGCTCTATATAGGCGATCATGACGGACATGTCGCTTCGCTTGCCTCCTGCTAGCCTCGAGGGCATCATGAAACGGTATCGAAGGGCCGCAATGTCTGTGAGCACCTCGTCATCGGCCCGCGTGATCAGTACATCTGTGTGCACCTCGTCGACAAAGAACATGCTCATCTCCGTCTTTAGCTCCCGCGCGATGCGTCGCAAGACGGGAAGCGAAGGTTCCGCTAGATTTCTTTCGATTTGCGACAGATAGGCGACCGTGATGGAGCAGGAAGCTGCCAGTTCACTCAGCGTCACGCCGTTTTGTTTTCTCATCTGTCGGATGCGATTGCCTACCAGTGCCAGAGGTTGATGCGTCACTTTGTTTTTCTTTTTCATCACAGAGACCCTCCGCGCGTAAGCCAGATGATACAGGCCGGTTCCGATACAGGATTTCGCAAACTATGCCCGGTCATCTTAGGAATATATAAACTATCTCCCTTTTCAAGAATCTCCACCGTCACACCTTTTCGGTATTCGATGCATCCGTCCAAGACATAGATCCATTCATCCGTGTCGACGGCGATGGTCTCTTTGATGAGGGGAGAGTTCCCCGGAACTTTCAGCTCAATCGCCTCAATCCGGGGCTTCACCAATCCTTTCCAGAATACTGGCGTGAGCATTTCTGCTTCGCCAAAGAGATTGCCAAAGCGAAGAGTCGCTCGTTCCTCCTTTTTTACAAGGATGGCACTGGCCTTTCTGCCTTTCATGTCTAGCGCAATATTTGCGGGGATATCCAAATAGTCTGTCAGTTTTCTAAGTACCGCGAGAGAGGGTTCAAAGCGGCTGTTTTCCAGATGCGAGATATATCCTGTCGATACGCCCACCTGTTCTGCCAGCTCCCTTAGGGTCAGATTCTTTGCTTTTCTTGCTTCACGCAGAATATCCCCCAACATGTTTAATCTTCCTTTTCTTTCTGAAAACAGATCGGCTTGACGCCGTCTTGCCAAGGAACAAGAAGTTGCTCCACCTCTCCCTCGACATTGGTCAGAAATTGTGCGGTAAAGGTCAACTCTAAAAACGTGAAGGTGAAGGTCTCATAGTGCAGATGTTCAAGCGGGAGATCATAGTGATTGTGTTGTAATACGAGTCCACCGTCTTTTTCTTGCACCGTCATCACGCCATAGCCGGGATGTTCATAGCGACCGACATACTCTTGCAGCGAATGAGCCGGTGTGGTTCCCTCTACCTTCTTGTCGAGGATGCCGGCCTTCTCCTGTTGCATCTCTTTCATCAGCTTGCGCATCTGTGTGTCGTAAGTGACGAACCAGTCTTTCTCTCCTTCACACCCAAGAAAGCGATCAAATACTTCGTAGGCAAGCGCCGAGGGAAGCATTGAATGGTCTGCATTGACAAGTGCCACCAACCCAAGGTTCATGTCCGGCATGAAGGTGACCAGCGAAGTCGCCCCGTTGACGTTGCCTCCATGGTGAATGACTCGTTTGCCGCGATAGCTGTCCACACACCACCCAAGGGCATACCCGATGCGCATTTCTTCTTCAAACTCAAAAGGCAAGATCTGATAGGGAATGCATGGTTTGTGAAGTTCTGCAAAAAGCTCTTCCGGAATCAGCTGCTCTTCTGCGACCTTACCCTGGTTCAGATGGAAACGGACCCATTGAATCATCTCTTCTGCCGTCGAATTGATGGATCCGGCAGGTCCCATAGCGTGAAAGGAAAGTGGCTCGGTCAGCTTGACATCACCGTTTTCATCTTCTGTATAAAGGCGCGCATATTGTTCCGTGTCCTCTACTGCAAAGCTGAAGTGCTTCATGCCAAGAGGCTCAAGAAATCTCTGCGCCATAAACTCTTCATAGGACATACCGCTCAGCCGATCGACCAGATAGCCGGCAGTGGCGTACATGTGATTTTGATACTGCCAGATCGAGCGAAAAGGGGCGCTTGCCTCCAGGTAGCGCAGCCGCCTGACGACATCCTCGCGCTCAAGTTCATACCAGTTAATCCACATGAGATCGTGTCTGGGCATACCGGTTCGGTGGCAGAGCAAATCTCTGGGCGTCGCCTCTTTGGATGCGATCGGATCGCTCATCTGAAATTCCGGCAAATATGTACAAACAGGAGTGTCAAGATCGACCTTGCCATCGGCAGCTAGCGCGACGACGGCCGCAGCGGTAAATGCTTTCGTCGAGGAGCCAATGGGCAGGAGATGTTCTTTTGTCATCTTGGTCTTCTTCTCCACATCCGCCCAACCAAAAGCTTCATTGAAGATAATGTCTGCGTCTTTTACAATGGCCACTTGCGCTCCGTGGACTTTCAGTTCCTTCATCGCTTTTTCTATGGTTTCTTTCAATCCATGACATTCTTTTCTGCTCATGCTTCCTCCTAGTATGGACATTTTATTAAGAATAAGTCGTATTTCGTTAGATGTCAATATATTTTTACCGTTTTTTATAGTGTTGTTATTATTCGTGTCAACGACAGCCCTTGTATTCTTTGTCGTTGCCATCTAAAATTGACATATGAAGATCCTTGGAATCGTCGCAGAGTATAATCCATTTCATTTCGGTCACCTCTATCACTTGGAGGTCAGCCGCGCTCAATCCATGGCAGACGGTGTCATCGCCGTGATGAGTGGAAATTTCGTTCAACGAGGCGAATGCGCCCTCTTTGATAAATTTTCGCGCGCCGCGATGGCTTTAAAAGCCGGAGTGGATCTGGTGGTCGAACTACCCTTTTTGTATGCCAGCTCTTCTGCTGAATACTTTGCCGCGGGGGCGATCGATCTCTTGCTCGACACCCGCATCGTCACCTCCATCAGTTTTGGCACGGAAAGCTCGGAGGTTTCGACGCTGAAAAAAGTCGCCGACATTCTCGTTGAGAAAAGGGCTGCCTTAGATCATCTCTTTCGAATTTATTCAAAGGAGGGGTTTAGCTACCCCATCGCGCAACAGAAAGCCCTGAGCCACTTCACAACAGAAGTCATACGTAACCCCAATGACCTTCTCGCCCTTCAGTATGTCAAGAGGCTTCGAGAGAGAAACACCTCCCTCGAACTGATTCGCATCCCAAGAAGCGGCCAAAGTCATCATCAGAGTGCCGGGTATATTCGGCGTGCTGCCAAGACCGGTGAGTGGAAACATCTCCTGCCGGACTTCTGCCTCCCCTATGTGGAGGGAAAAACTGCCCTTTTCCCGGATGATTTCTTTGAAGAGATCCTCTTTGCCATCCTCACCTCCCGAGACTTAAAAAAGGTGAACGGGATGGAAGAAGGCCTAGAAAATCTTTTAAAGGAAAATGCGAAAACAGCCCGAGACTTTGAGGAGCTCCTCGAGATGACAAAGAGTAAGCGCTATACGCGCACGCGTCTTAGCCGTCTGCTCTTTCATCAGTTGTTTCATGTCTACAAGTCAGACGTGGAATCGCTGCTTGGCACGGGCTATATCCGCCCTCTCGCCTTTAATGAAACAGGACAGGAGATGCTGCGACACATGAAAGAGCGAAGTCCCCTGCCGATCATTTCCAACATCCCCCGTTTCAGAGGCACAAAAAAAGAAGAGTCCCTCTTTTCGTGGGACCTTCTGACGTCAAGACTCTATTATCGCAAAGCTCAACTCCCGGCAGATACGGACTTTTCTCCGCCTCTACTGCTGTAGACGCGGTTGATCTCCGCGCCGTAAATCAGCGTCTGCGCCAAAAACTTAAAAAACAGCGCCATCAGAATAAACGTATTGAGCGCCCCATAGAGGGCGTTTCTTGTTGTGGAGACAAGCAGGGGAAACAGGTTCGAGAGAAGAATCCAAGAGACGGTGGTAAAAATCGTTCCCGGCCATACCTCGGAGAACTTCAATTTTTGACTCGGGACTCTCATATAGATCAGGGCGAGGATGACAGGAAGCGTCACCGGAAGGAGAATCCATCGAAGCCACGTAAAAAGACCGGAAATCAGCGGCTGATCGCCAAAAGCCATCTGCACCAGCATATAGATGAGGTCTACGACAGCCGGCAGAGAAAACGCCACCACCAAGATAAAGATAAAGACGAGATTATAGAGCATGGCAAAGAGCTTTGTCTTGACAAAGTGCACGGCTTTGTTCGCATACACTCGGTCAAGAGAAAAGCGCAGACTTGTCACGGCTCTTGAGGAGCCCCATAGAGCGACGACGATCGAATACACCAGAAGAATTCCGCTGTTCAGACGGATATTGAGCACATAGGTCTGCAAAATATGCTCGATGTCAGGGGGAAAGAAACGCATCTCGCCGATATACTCCGACACATCCCAGGGCAAGTAGCTGATCACCGCCACCATCGCCAACAGAAATGGAAACAACGACAAGATCAGATAGAAGGCGATATAGGCGCTGTTCGCCCCTCCTCCGTGGCGGGAGTAGCCTTGCACCACATCGAGAAGTGGAGCCAGGATGCCGTGCTGCAGCTCATTGAATTTCTCTTGGATTTTTTTTATCAGCGAATGTTCTTTCATAAATGTATCTATACCCTAACCGTATCGCTCGTCGATTTCACTATACTGCGCTTTGAAGAGGGCTGCGTATTTGCCATCTTTGGCCATCAATTCTGCATGTGTCCCTTCTTCTTCCGTGCCGTTTTTGCCCATCAAAATGACGCGGTCGGCTTCGACAATCGTCGAGAGGCGATGAGCGATACTGAGCGTGGTGCGTCCCTGAGAGAGTTCCTCGAGAGACTGCTGGATGATCTTTTCGTTTTCATTGTCGAGTGAACTCGTCGCTTCATCGAGGATCAAAATCGGCGGATTCTTTAGGAAGACACGCGCAATGGCGATGCGCTGCTTCTGTCCTCCGCTCAACAGGATGCCTCGCTCTCCTACAATGGTGTCATACCCCTCAGGAAGAGTCATAATAAAGTCATGGATATTGGCTGCCTTGGCTGCCTCGATGACTTCGTCTTTCGTGGCGTCGAGTCTTCCATAGAGAATGTTGTCCTCAATCGTTCCATAGTATAAAAAGACGTCCTGCTCCACCATGCCGATGTTTCGGCGGATCGACTCCAGCGTGAGATCCCTGACGTCGTGCCCGTCAATCTTGACACTTCCAGAGTGCACATCGTAAAAGCGGGGAATGAGTTTTGAGATGGTGCTTTTGCCGACACCTGAGGGACCGACCAGTGCGACGTTTTCTCCCGGAGCGATGCGCAGATCAAAGCTGACCAGCACGCCGTCGCTCTCTTCCTCATAGGAAAATGTCACATTGTCGAAGTGGATCTCTCCTCTGACCTCGTCGAGGTCGATGGCTCCCTCCACGTCCCCGATCGAAGGCTCGATATCCATCATTTCGCAGAAACGCTCAAATCCGGCAATGCCGGTCTCATATTGCTGTGTGAACTGAATCAGTCTGCGGATGGGTTGCATAAAATAGTTTGAGTACAGCAGATAGGCCACAAGCTCTCCCATGTCGATGGTGCCCCGAATGACAAAGATCCCTCCAAGGACCAAAAGAAGTAATGAGAGAAGATTGACCAGAAAATTACTCCCCGCTTCAAATGCCCCCATTGCTTGAAAGAACGCTTGGCGACTCCTCAGATGCGAGTAGTTGAACCCGGCAAATTGTTCTTCTTCAAATTCTTCATTGGTAAAGCTCTTTGATAGGCGGATGCCGGAGATGCTGTTTTCAATTTTTGCGTTCATGTTCGCATCGTGGTGCCTGACGCCTCGAGAGGCTTCCTTCATCCCTTTTCTTCGGGTATAAGCAAAGTAAATCAGTATAAGAACCAGGACAAAAGTAATCAGCGTTAGTATAATATTAATACGGACGAGAATCGACAGCGATCCGACAAGCATGATGATGGAGATAAAGAGATCTTCCGGTCCGTGATGCGCGAGTTCAGCAATCTCACGCAGGTCTCCGACGAGTCGGCTCATAATTTGGCCGGTCTTTCTCTTGTCATAGAAGCTGATGTCCATCGTCTGCAGATGTGAAAAGAGATCCTGGCGCATGGCGTATTCCATCCGCGCGCCCACCATATGCCCCCAATAGCTCATGAAGTACTGAGCGCCCAACCTCATCACGTATAGAACCAAAAGCACCGCTCCAAAAATCAAAATGGAGCGCAGGTTGGCATTAGGAATAAACGTATTGACCACTTCTTTCGAGTACAGGGGGAACAGAAGGTCCACCACCGCAAGGAAAAAAGCAGCGCACAAGTCCAAGATAAACAAGCGCATATGTGGCTTGTAGTAAGGGATAAAGCGGTGTAGCATATATCCTCCTCATGTGTTTCTATCATTCTATTCTACTATACAAAAGCAAAGGAGTCACTATGTACGAGGCCCTAAGGAAACGGCTCGAGCAAAAACCACAGCCGATCGATCCCATGCGTTCTTACGCCATCGCGCTCATCCTCGAAGAGCATCAGGGAGAGAGCTATCTCGTCATGCAAAAGCGTTCTGCATACATTCCTCAGCCGAGGGAAATCTCGTTTCCCGGCGGAGGCATTGAAGAAGGAGAAAGCTCCCGCGAGGCTGCCTTGCGCGAAAGCTGTGAAGAATTGCTCCTGTCTCCTGAAGATCTTGACTATTTGGGTCCAATGGACTATCTCATGAACTCACCCAGACTGAGGCTCCTTCCTCATGTCTTTCGGTATACAAAAGAAGGACTCATCGATTGTTTCAACCCTGATGAGGTACAGAGGCTTCTCCACCTCCCCATCAAATGGCTACTCGAGCAAAAGCCCTATTATACTGAGGGCATTTCGGCACTGGAGCTGCCAAAAGATTTCCCCTACGAACGAATCCCCGACGGAAAAGACTATCCTTTTCATCTGAGCAATCACCCATTCTATTTTTACACGTTTGAAGGAGAGCATATCTGGGGGCTCAGTTCCAGAATACTGACCCATTTTGTAAAGATGCTCAAGGAATTGGAGGAGAACCATGATTCGATTTGACAGAGTAACTTCGGAAAACTTTGAAGCCGTCATCCAGCTGAGAATGAAAGAAGATCAGCAGGATCTGATGGAAAACAATCTGTACTCTCTGGCAGAAGCCAAGGTCTTTGATTACCTTGAACCCCGGGCAATATATGATGACGAAAAGCTGATCGGATTCATTCTGTACTATTTTCAACCTGCCGGTGTGGTTCGAGACATGGGACCTGGCGAAGGGGAGCATGAGATCCACTCCGACGGAATGGATTATGTCTACCTAAAGCGCTTGATGATTGACAAGAGCTGGCAAGGGAGAGGTCTAGGTAGAAAGGTGATGGAGGCTGCCGTGGACTTTTTTAAAGAAGAATATCCCTCCATCGGCTTTGTGGAATTGATGCATTACCTAGACAATGCCTCCGGCGCCTCCCTGTATGAATCCAGCGGTTTTGTCTCGACAGGAGAAATCCGACGAACGATTCGGCCCGGAACAGAAGATGTATTTGATGAAGAATTGGTGCGCAGAAAATACTATTAGGATACTTCAAGCTGATGATTTTTGAAACAAAAGACGGTCTTTCGATTAGAGAGACCGTCTTATTTCACGCTCCGTTTCTTAGCTCTTAAGAGGCATTAGAAGACAACTTTTCCAAGAGAGGAAAGGACCAGCTCCATCGCCCATTTGGCGGTGATATTGTGATCGTCGAGAATGGGGTTGACCTCCACCATATCGACAGCCAGAAGTTTGCCTGTTTCATAGAGCATTTCCACTGCCAGAAACGCTTCTCTTAAAGTCAATCCGCTGTGAACCTTCGTCCCTGTACCCGGCGCAGATTCCGGGGTAATGGAGTCGACATCGTAGCTGAGATGAATTCCTGCAGTCCCATCTGTCGCAATGTCAATCGCTCTCTTCATCACTTCCGGCATTCCCAGCCTGTCGATGTCATAGATAGAATAGACGTGAATCCCGGAGGCTTTCATCTTTTCAATCTCTTTTTTGTCAAAATCCCGCCCGCCGATCTGCACGCATTTCGTAGGATCAGCAAATACCGGACCTTGCCCGTAGTCGACCATGACGTGGGGGCCGTGGCCGCAGACGGCGGAGAAAGACATGCCGTGCATATTGCCACTTTCTGTGATGGTGTCGTCGTTCCAGTCTCCATGGGCATCGATCCAGATGACCCCGACATTTCCGTAGTGTTTCAGGGTAGCAGATACACTTCCCGCGGCAAGACTGTGATCCCCTCCGATCGTAATAGGAAAGGCTCCATTTTTAAACGACTCCATGGTTCTGTGATAGAGTTGTCTGCAAGTAGTAATCACCGATTCATAGTTTCTGAGTTTCTCGCTGGTCGCTCCATTAGGAGGCGCGATGATGTCTCCGCGATCATTTAGCTCATAGCCTAAAGCCCTGATCCCTTCGCAAAGACCCGCCAGGCGCATGGCCGCCGGACCCAGTGCAGATCCTCTTTTCGAGGCGCCGCAGTCAATTTGTACTCCCGTAAGATCGATGGTTTTGCGCATGCAATGTTCTCCTTTTCGGCAGTGTAATAAAAGTTTTTTATACACACATTATAGCAAAACTGCTCTTCAAAAATGCGCTCATCTCAAAATCATCATATTCATAATAAAAGCGATAAAATCATGAAGATGTGGCAGAGGAAAATCCCGTATTTATCGGGTTTTATGCCTGTGAAAAGGCGCTACATGTCTCCAACGCTCTGTTGCATTGTGCCGTTTTTTAGAGAGAAAGCCCGATAGAAACTATCGCATGGATGTTCTATACTATTGATGTCAATAAATACAGCTAAGATAGAGATGAAAAATACAGACAGATTGAGAGATCCGAACATGCAGAAAAAATTCGTTTCATGCGAAAATGGGACCATCAAATACTGGACAACAGAGAGCATACATCCTGAGAGAAAGAGCATTTTCTTTTTGCATGGGATGACTGCTGATCACACGATGTTTGAGCAGCAGTTTGAAGTGTTTAAGAAGGACTATAATCTCTTTGCATGGGATGCACCTGCTCACGGAGAATCTAGGCCTTATCGAAACTTCTCTTTTTTCGATTCTGCGGACTGCATGGTGAAAATACTCCATGACCACCACATCCGCGATGTGATTGTCGTTGGCCAATCTATGGGTGGGTATTTCGCACAGGCATTTATTAAGAAGTATCCTGAGAAAGTAAAAGGCTTTGTTTCCATCGGGAGTACTCCCTTTGGGCATAGGTATTATTCAAAAACAGACATCTGGTTCTTGAAACAAGTGGAGTGGATGGCAAAACTCTATCCTTTCCATGCGATGAAAAAGGCCATCGCGAAACAGGTTTCTGTTACCCAAAGAGCCTATGACAACATGATGGAGATGCTGTCCACGTATGATAAAACCGAACTTTACCACCTAATGGGAATAGCGTATGCGGGATTTCTCAAAGAGAATGCTGATATGGACATCCCTTGCCCTGTCCTGCTACTCGTAGGAGAACAGGACAAAACCGGAAAAGTAAAAGCATATAATAAGGCGTGGACGAAAACCACCGGATATCCCCTAGTTTTGGTGCCTGATGCAGCCCATAATGCAAACGTGGATAATCCGGAATTCGTCAACAAGTATATAGATGATTTTATAGAAGGACTCAAATAAACCATTCTAAGTATTGGAGTGATTGTCACCCTAAAAACCAAGCGGCGGGATAGCTTTGTTATCCCACCATTTTTTTTGCAGTCAATGTCAGCATTTTCTTTTGCTACATTCATCCGCGTCATTAACATCCTGTCCGTATGCGCCCTAAAGAGCGATCAATAAACATGGTACGAAGATTTCTCTGATCAAGACCTACAGGGTGAGACCATACCTTCGCCTGAAGAAACAGCGTTACCTCTGTACAGCCGCTCCAAACCCTCGCTGTCACGGCTAGGCTTGTAGACTGAGATTGCTTCATCGCCAGATCTCTCGAGACATCCATCCTCCTCAGGGTAGAAATGTCATCTCAGAGTAAAATATCGAAAAGAGTACGGTATTTCCCATGATCAAGGGATAAAACTTCATAGTATAAAATCTTATGTGTAAACGCTGAACCTCAGAAAAAGATGCAAAAGAGGATCAACTCTTGTAGAATTTTGTTATCAAGGCAAAACCACTACGCGAAGGAGACCCTCTCATGCATGATTTTACCACAGAACTGATCCAATGCTTATCCTCCGGCACGGATCCCCTTGAGTTTTTTCGCAGCCACCTGGAAAAAGCAATCAACCATCTTCTGGAGACAGAACGAACCGCCTTTTTGGACTACGAGAAATGGGATCCCATTGGCTACAACTCCGGCAACTCTCGTAACGGCTACTATACCCGAAGCCTGAAAACGATGTATGGAACCCTACAACTCCAAGTCCCTCGAGATCGTCTGGGCGAGTTCAACCAGCAAACGATACCTCCCCATACACAACGTGCTGAGGATTTAGAGCGGACGGTCATCCAGCTTTACCAAAAGGGGATTACCACGCGAGAGATTGCCGACTTGATCGAGAAGATGGTCGGTCATCATTACTCTGCCACCACCATCTCGAACATCGCCAAACTTCTCGACAAAGATGTCAAAGCCTTTCATACCCGGACCGTGAAACCGCGGGTTGTCGCTGTCTACTGTGATGCGACCTACCTGAATGTTCGACGGGACACGGTAGGAAAAGAGGCCTTACACCTCTTAGTTGGCATCGATGCTGAAGGCTTCAAGGAAGTGCTGGACTACGCACTCTATCCTACGGAGTCTGCTGAAAACTACAAAGAGATGCTTTTTTCGCTTCGAAATCGAGGGCTGAAGGAGGTGCTACTGTTTATCTCGGATGGCCTGGTCGGTCTGCCACAGAGAGTGACCGATGTCTTTCCTCTGGCACGCCATCAGGCCTGTTGGACGCATCTGCAGAGGAATGTTCTTCGCAAGGTGCGACCAGCGGACGCAGGAGCCGTCACAGCGGCAATACGCCGGGTCCATCAGGCAGAATCCCTCTCTCAGGCGCAGGAGCGCCTTCAGGAAGTAGTAGAAGAATGGAGAGGGCGCTATCCCAAGCTGGCACTTATGTTTGAGGGGAGGGACAATTTGTTCTCGTACTTTGCCTTTCCGGAGCCAATCCGGAACTCCATCTACACCAACAACCTCTGTGAGAGTCTCAACAAACGGCTGAAACGAGTGACGAGAAGCAAAGAGCAATTCCCTCACGAAGATGCGCTAGAGAGAACCGTGTGCGCTAACTTCCTAGAGTGCAATGAGAAATGGGAAGGACGAAAACACCGAGGATGGAGCAAAGTGACGGTGGAGCTATCAGAGATGTTTGCCTCGTCCGTTTAGCTTGTTCCTTTGAGCTCTGATCCTACTCACACTACAAGAACGTTTACACAAAAC
>DUVM01000187.1 GCA_012841045.1 Tissierellia bacterium
ATCGATACCCGCTGTCTGCAGAATTAGCAATCGTGTCGCCAATTATCCCATATCCTTTACAGCGAATCCAGACGCGGTTTGAGTAGTTTGGGTTCTGCATATCTATCCTGGCTTTTGCAGTATCATTCTCATAAGGACCTACTCGGAATGTTGTGTTCAGCGAATAGTTAGCGACTAAATAATTGTACGTCATCGATCTTGAGGTGTATTCAGCGAACATTGCTGTTACCCCTAAAGATCCGATAAGTAAAGATATTATCAGTATAAGCCCTATTCTTTTCATTCATAGCTCCTTTTTTAACCCAAATTGTCAAATTAAGCTAGAAAGTTTGGTACCGCCCACTAACCCAAGTGTTAAGCATTTCAATTGGGCTTTTATAGCCCAAAGATTTCCTAGGAATGTGATTTCGAAAGTCAGCAACTGCTTGAATCTCATCCTCGCTTAACTTGTTGAAATCGGTTTGCTTTGGCAAGCCGTCCCGGCGAAGTAACCCGTTGGAATGCTCATTTAACGGTCGCTGGGATGGTGAACCGACGTCGGCAAAGAAGATATAAATATCATGCTTGTTACAGAGCTGTTTCCACAGCGCAAACTCTTTGCCTCGATCAAAAGTGATCGACTTGATGGTGTGTTTGGGTAAACCGGATAACCATGTGTCGAGTCGTTCGGCCACTGCGGTAGCGTCTGTTCCTGACGGTTTTAACGTGATGATGGATTTGTACATCTTTTCCGCCAAGGTAATCACCCTGGACTGATGATCCTTCCCAACAATCGTGTCACCTTCGAGGTGACCGAACTCATTCGCTATATCCGGAAAGATCTCCGCTCGCTTATGAATCGTAAGACAAAAGCTACCTCGGCCTCGCGTTTCCATATGCCCATTGGGCTTACGCCGGCCTTGCATCGGTAACTTCTTCACATCAAGGCGTGAATCATCTCGATACCTGCGGTAGAGGGTCTTCACCGATAGCTTCAGCGGGTTGTCTTCATGGTGTATGATGACATCCGGTGTCCACCCCAGGGCTTGTTTCTCATGAATGTGCTCGATGTCGGTATCGCTCAAGACTTTTGTCTTGCGCCCACAACGTTTTTTGTTCGCGCGATAGTTTTGGTAATATTCCTGAATCGATCGTCCTTCTTTGATGAAGTTGACCACATTATAGACGGTTTGCAATGCCCGTGCTAACTTCTTAGCGATGACTTTTACGGGAATACCAAGCTCAAAATAGTGCTCTATCCAACATAGTTCTTCCATGGTAAGATGAGTGTAAGTCATTTCCGGTTACTCCTAACTCGATTGTGGTGATTTGGTTAGGGTCAGTATACCAGAAATGGCTTATTTAATTTTCTAGCTTAATTTTACAATCCGCGTAAAGATGTGATTATGTGAGTTTTTCAAAAATAGATATGTTTGTCGCAGTAAGTGTTTTCTGCACTCGCCACTAATAGTGAATATAATTAAATAAGTGGGACAAAGTTATTCTAGAGTAATTCTACAAAAAAGCACGAGTGTGTTTTAAGTGTGATCCACATTGTAGACAGAGAAGAATATCGCTTGTGAAATATGTGCCATTTATTACATTAAAATATCATAGTTAGGCATGTAAGTCAATTGTTTTTTGAAAACTAAAGTGTAGGGTTACAATTGATGTGAGACATTAAGAATAGAAACGAGCGACGTTTTCCTATATCCTGTTTGTATCCCACTACTCACAAGGATAGAAAGGAATCCATCGCTCATGAGTATTCTAACACAAAACGTCCGCTATCTACCCCACGACCTCAACACACGCTTTCATGCCGTTAAGCTGTATCGCAGTGGTGTCGGGATTTCGTTTGTCATTCGTCGCTACAAGATCTCCAAAGCCTCTCTTATGCGTTGGAATAAGCGATTTGACGGAACCAGGGAATCCTTAGCGGATCGTTCGCACACACCTCATACGCCACACCCCACAGCGCATACCCCACAGGAGCTCAAGTCCATTGGAGATCTCCTTCGCCGCAACCCACACATCAGCCTCTGCGAGCTCTACGGCAAGTTGCGGCGAGGCTATGGCTATCAGCGGCATCCAGCTTCTTTGTTTCGGATCCTGCGCAAACTCGGCATCCGACCGTCTCCACCGCCAAAGAAGAAAAAATATCGAGCAAAGCCCTATGACACCCCAAAGGCTCTCGGGGTGAAGTGGCAGATGGATGTCAAATACGTCCCTACTCATTGTTACACCGGAACCATTCCACAAAAGTTTTATCAGTATACGGTCATAGACGAGGCATCCAGAGAGCGGTTCCTCCTGCCGTACCTAGAGTTCAGTTCCTATTCCTCTGTGGACTTCTTGCAGCAAGCGATTCGGTATTTCGGTTATGCGCCACAGATTGTTCAAACTGACAATGGATCAGAGTTTACACACATCCAGCCTACCCCTTTGATCCATCCCTTTGACAAGGCTTGTACACGCCTAGGAATCACACACCAACGTATCCGTCCTCGCACACCTA
>DUVM01000046.1 GCA_012841045.1 Tissierellia bacterium
CCACCAGTCGCCCATTGACAAGAAAGATCATGCGCCTTCTATGTGAAAGGGAGTATCCTAGTGCACTTTGCAGTCCTTTTACGCGCACATGCTCCGTTTCCATCGAAAACTCCAGAAGATGAGACAGAACGTCTTCTCCAAAAACAGCAAGGATGGCGCGCAAGATGTCGCCTTCTCCTTTGGTCGAAAACACCCGTTTGTGATCCACTGTGTAAGAGATCGCAACCTGTGGATTCCCAACGGCAAAAGCACCGACAAATTGCGTAATGTTCGCCTCAAGAGTAGCTTGACGCTTCTGAAAATTGGCGAGTACAGGCGTATTGTAAAAAAGATCTTCTACGTCAATGCGGGTTCCTTGGTCTCTGGCGATTCGCTGAAGACTCAGTGCATTTCCTCCGTAGTTGAGCATTTCAAAGCCCTGCTGCTCCTTTTGTGAGCGACTTTGCAGGGTGACTTTGCTGACAGCTGCCACGGAAGCCAGAGCTTCTCCGCGAAATCCCATCGATGCCACTTCATACAGATCTTTTACATCTCTGAGTTTACTGGTGGCATGACGCTCAAAGACAAGAGGAGCGTCCTCGAAATAAATCCCTTCGCCGTCATCTCGAATACTGATCTTCCCTAAACCCCCGGCGTGGACATCAATATCTATCCGTCTGGCGCCTGCGTCTAGCGAGTTTTCAAGAAGCTCCTTGATGACACTGAGCGGTTCTGTGATGACTTCTCCTGCGGCTATTCGATTGGCGACTCGCTCTGAGAGACGCTCAATTCTCATGATCCCTCCTCTTTAAAATAGCGTCGAGCAGATTGAGCGCTTCAAGAGGGGTTACCTCTTCAAGACGTACTCCGCTCAACAGATCTTCATAAGGGTCTTTCATGGAAAGGTCTGATTCTTCCGGTTCCATCCTTCGAAGTTCGTTCTTTTCTAACTCTGCTAGCACAATCTGCGCCCGCCTGATCAGCTCTTCTGGTAGTCCTGCCATGCGAGCTGCTTCGATCCCATAGCTGCGGATGCTTTTGCCCGGCAAAATCTTACGAAGAAACACGAGTTCTTTGCCAAGTTTTCTAAGGGTAATGCGATAGTTTTTAACCCCCTCTGTGACCCCTTCGAGCTGCGTCAACTCGTGATAATGCGTGGCAAACAGTGTGCGCGGATGAAGATCTTTCTTTGTCAGATACTCTACCAGAGACCAAGCGATACTGAGTCCGTCAAATGTTGACGTCCCGCGCCCTATTTCATCCAAAATCACTAAGGAATGGTTTGTCGCGTGCTGAAGAATATATGAGAGTTCACTCATCTCAACCATAAATGTACTTGCACCCATAGCCAGGTCATCACTAGCTCCTACGCGCGTAAAGATCGCATCGAAGATGGGAATGATCGCTTCACTGGCAGGAACGAAAGAGCCGATCTGCGCGAGTAAGACGCTGAGGGCGACTTGCCGTAGATAAGTGCTCTTCCCCGCCATATTGGGTCCTGTGAGAATATAAAATCGGTTCTCACGACTCATATGAAGATCATTTTGAACAAAGCGGTCTCGACCGATGATCTTCTCGATGACGGGATGTCGACTATCTCGAAGCACAAACTTCTCATCTTCTGTGAGGGTGGGTCGGACATAATTCTCTTCCAGAGCAAGTTGTGCTAAAGCGCTGAACACGTCTACTTTGGCGACAATCGAAGCCGCCTTTAGAATGTCGTTTGAAAACCCGCGGAGCCATGTAATCAGCTCCTCGAAGATCTCGCGTTCTAATTCATTTCTTCGTTCACTGGAGTTTAGGATCTTTTCTTCGAGTCCTTTTAGTTCTTCCGTAAAGTATCTCTCGCTTCCTCGAAGCGTCTGTTTTCTAATAAATCGTTCGGGCACCAGATGCGTATAGCTATTGGTGACATCAAAGAAGTAACCGAACACTCGGTTGTACTTGATCTTTAAATTTTTGATCTCCGTGGCACTGCGCTCCCTTTCCTCTAGTTCGATCAGCATCTCAGTGCCGTGATCCATAGTATAGACCACCTCTTGGAGTTCCGGATGATACTCCGGGCGGATATAGCCCCCCTCACGCGTCGTGGCAGCCGGGTCTTCGAGTATCGTCTCCTCAATGCGATCGACTAAATGACGCAAGGGGTCCGGTATGTCCACTAGACCAATCGGAAGGGAAAGAAGCGCGTCCACAATGTCTGGAAGCTCTGATAGGCTCTGTGCAAGCGAGCGGACTTCCTTTGGGTTTAAGGTATTATAAACCAACTTAGAGACCAGTCGTTCAAGATCCCCAACTCTTTTAAAGGATTTTCTAAGGCGCGTCCTGATCAGGTCATCAGCGAAAAGCGCCTGTACGACATGTTGCCTGGCAAGAATCTTCTCTTTGTCTCGAAGTGGTCTTCGGACCCATTGGCGCAGGAGCCTGGCACCCATCGCGTTGGTGGTGCGATCAATCACCCAGAGGAGAGATCCGCGTTTTTCTTTCGTTCTGAGCGTCTCAAACAGTTCTAAGTTGTTGATGGCGGTCGGATCCAAGAGAAGAAAGTGACTCCTGGTATATATGGAAAAGTCAAACTTTGTATCCACCTCGACAAGCTGCGTCTGCAACACGTAGGATAAGAGTTCCCCTAGTGTCCTCAGCAGCAGTGGTTCCATGGATGTCAGGTAGCTTCCATCCAAAAAGCGTTCAGCCAGATCTTTCGCTTTCTCCCGCTCCATCAGCGGGGTGTTTAGCGGTGTAAGGGGAATATCAAGGTTCTCTAAAAGGTCCTTTTGATAGGTGATCAGTTCGCTTGGATGAAGCGTTTTTAATTCCTCTAAAAGTTCCGCATGCGCATGCTCTCCTTCAAAGACGGTTGCGCGCAGCAGAAATGTTGAGATATCGCAGTAACAAAGAGCGATCTGCCCGTCCATTTGAGCCACAGAAGCGAGGTAATTGTTTTCTTCGCGCTCCAACATCTGTGCATCGGTCCTTGTTCCTGCAGTAATCAGTTTCGTGATTTTTCTCTCGACAAGTCCTTTAGCCAGCTTCGGGTCTTCCATCTGCTCAGCTAAAGCGACATTAAACCCTTTTTCCACCAGCGTCTGAATGTAGCCGTCTACTGCATGATATGGGACGCCACAAAGAGGCGCCTTCTCACCTCCGCCTGCATTTCTTGACGTGAGCACGAGATCTAGCGCTTCAGAGGCTACGACGGCATCGTCAAAGAACATCTCGTAAAAATCTCCCAGACGATACAAGAGGATGTAATCGGGTACTTCCTCTTTAATCTGGAGATATTGGAGCATCATAGGTGTCAAATCACGAGAGGGCTTCTTCAACGATTTCTCCTTCCAGTGAAAATTTCTTCGCCCGAGTAATGCGCACGGATAGCAGCGCACCTTCGACATCCCTGCTTGATTGAAAACGAATCAGGTCGTTGTAGGGATTTCTGGCGATCCAAGTGCCTGTAGATTCCTGTGATTCAACCAGTACTTCATAGACTTGGCCGACTTTTTCAGCGTTCTTTTTAATGACGCCGTCATTTAGAACCTGAAGCATCCGCTCAAATCGTTCCTGTTTTACGTCCTTAGGTGTGTCATCTTGTAGTTTTGCCGCCGGTGTTCCCTCTCTTGGGGAATAGAGAAACGTAAAAGCGCTGTCATAGCCGACGCTTTCAATCAGATCGATCGTATCTTGTACATCGGACTCTTCTTCTCCGGGAAAGCCCATGATGATATCGGTTGTCAGGGCCACATCGGGCACGGCGTCTCTTAAGCGGCTCACGAGCTGGAGGTATTCTTCTCGGGTGTACTTGCGATTCATTTTCTTCAGCAGTCGATTAGAGCCGCTTTGAACCGGCAAGTGCAACGAAGGCATGATGTTCTTATTTGAAGCCATGACCTGAATGACGCGCTCGCTCAGATCCTTTGGATGACTCGTCATAAAGCGAATACGCCAGAGTCCTTCTACTTTGGCCACTTTTTCAAGAAGTGTCGCAAAATCAATCTCCTCGTCGAGTCCCTTTCCATAGGAATTGACGTTTTGACCAAGAAGCATCACTTCTCGATATCCCTCTTTCACGAGCGATTCGATTTCTCTTAAGATGTC
>DUVM01000047.1 GCA_012841045.1 Tissierellia bacterium
AAGAATTTCTCGCATGGGTAGAACTTGCACCGTATTTAGAAATAGACGAAGGTTCCCTTGATGCACTATTTGAAGTGCCTATAGATAGTCTGTCTCACTCTAGACGATAGATAGCTTGCGTTCACAGCTCGTTCCTTCGGGTATGAATCGAAGAGAGCTTTTCGTTGTTTTCAATACACTTTTTCATGGAGGCGTGTCATGCTCCTGGAGTTGGGCATCCAAAACTTTATCCTCATAGATGATTTGCATCTTTCGTTTTCTCCCGGACTTAGTGTCATTACAGGAGAGACCGGAGCAGGCAAGTCCATTTTGCTTGATGCGATCCGCATCGCATTAGGAGCGCCTGCATCAAAAGACAATCTGCGCCATCCGGAGGAAAAGGGAAGCTTTGAAATGGTGCTTGAAGACGAGGAAGAAATATTGAGCGTGCTTCGAGAGGTTTTTCCGAGTGGAAAGTCTCTTTCGCGTCTTCAGGGGGTCGTGACCACCTTGCCGCAAATCCGTTCGTCGTTAGCTCCCATGCTTGATATTTATGCGCAGAAAGAAGACTCACTTCTATTGCACCCTTCTTCTCAACGAGACGTGCTTGACCACTTCTCCTCGGAGAAGACGCAGCCGATTTTAGAAAAAATCTCTTCTGCAAAAGAGAAGGACGATCAAATCCATGAAGAACTAAAAGAGTGGAGGAGAAGAGCTGGCCAAGATCTCAGTGCGCTTTCTTTTGAGTATGAAGAGCTCAAACGTCTACGTCTTGATCCAGAAGCCGATGCGCTGATTGAGCAAGAATTCACTGAGCTGAAGAATCTCGAAGGAGCGCTCAAGTCACTTCAAAGGGCAATTGACGCTTCTTCTTCAGAGGGACTGTTTGAACTGGAGAGTGCTCTGGAAGAGCTAGGGGAAGAGTATGCAGGACTTCGCGAACGCTCGGAGAGTATTCGCATTGAACTCGAGGACATTTCCCAGAGCCTGCAGGCTCAGATGACAAAGCTAGAAGAGATTCCCTATCGAGCGCAGCAGATTGAGGAACGCTATAGTGAGCTTTTTGCCGCCAAAAGAAAATACCGTTTGGAAATCGATCAACTGTTTCATCGCCAGCAAGAACTTGCATCGCTTCTTGAGGAACAGGCGAGCATAGAGTCTACCATAGAGGGCCTTGAGAAAGAGCGAGAGCAGAATTATAAGCAATATCTTCGTCTGTCACAAGAATTAAGCGACGTGAGAAAAGAGAGCTTTGTCGGTCTTCGCGATCAAATGCTCCCCCTTTTAGAGCAGATTCAGCTAAAAGGCGTCAAACTCGATGTCGAGTTCACGCCAAGAAGAGACAACAAGGTCCACGTGAAGGGAGACGACCATCTCGAGATGATCGTGTCGATCAACCAGGGAGCGTTAAAACCATTTTCACAGGTTCTCTCTGGTGGCGAACTCTCCCGTTTTATGTTGGCGCTCAAAGCCGTCTTCGGCCGCGATGACTCGACGCGTACGATGATCTTTGATGAGATAGACGCGGGAATATCGGGTAAAACTGCCTATGAGGTAGGTAAACTGCTCAAGAAACTGTCGCAAAAGAAGCAGATTATCGCCATCACGCATCAGCCGCAGATCGTCAGCTTTGCAGACCATCACTATCACATCATTAAAGAGGGCAATAAAACGCAGGTACATATGCTCGATCAAGAAGAGCATCTGAGACGACTGGCGCTGATGCTGAGCCCGGAATTAACGGACACGGCTAGCAAGCATGCGGCGCAGATGATCCGACAAGCGAGGGAGGATTTATGAAAAGAGCGATCGTCATCATATTAGATTCATTGGGTATAGGCCATGCCCCTGATGCGGCAGAGTTTTCTGACGAAGGGGCAAACACACTGGGAACCATCCTAAAAGCCTTTCCCGACATACACATTCCTCACCTGAAATCACTAGGCTTTCTTAATATTGAAGGGGTTGATGCAGAAGGTGTCACCTCGCCAAAAGGAGTCTATGGGAGACTGTATTCTGTTTCAAAAGGAAAGGACACCACCATCGGACACTGGGAACTGATGGGTCTTCAGGTTGATCAGCCACTTCCGACGTATCCAGAAGGATTTCCCGATGAGGTCATCAAACCCTTTATCGAGCAGACCGGTCGAGGGGTGCTGTGCAATAAACCTTACTCCGGTACAGAAGTGATCAAAGAGTATGCAAAAGAGCAAAAAGAAACCGGGAAGTGGATCGTCTATACATCCAATGACTCCGTCTTTCAGATTGCAGCCCATGAAGAGTGGATCCCTCTCGAAGAACTCTATCGCGCGTGCAAAATCGCACGAAAGATCCTCACCGATGAGCATGCCGTTGCCCGCGTGATTGCCCGCCCATATGTAGGCACATTTGGGGATTTTGTTCGCACAGCCAATCGAAGAGATTTTTCACTGGATCCGTTTTCTTCAACGGTGCTTGATCACCTAAAAGAAGAGGGAAAAGAAGTGATCGGCATCGGAAAAATCGAGGATATATTTAACGGAGCCGGGATTACACGAGCGATTCACACGAAAAACAACGAAGACGGCATGCATCAGACGATTCAACTCGTTAAGGAAGATGTGGAAGGATTGTTGTTTACGAACTTAGTGGACTTTGATGCGATGTACGGACATCGAAGAAACATTGAAGGATATAAAAATGCCATCGAGGCCTTTGACGTGCAATTAGGTGAGCTTCTCGATGTGTTGCGTCCTGACGATCTTCTGATATTGACGGCCGATCACGGAAATGATCCGGGTTTTCGCGGAACGGACCATACACGAGAAATGGTTCCTGTCGTGATCTATCAAAAAGATTTGACACCTGCTTCGTTCGGTACGAAGGTGGGATTTTATCACATTGGCCAGACAGTGGCTGATCATCTAGGAGTCAAAGGAACGGGTCTAGGGGAGACGCTTCTTCGATGAATATGTACGATATTTTGCTTAAAAAAAGAGAAGGGGAAGAACTGAGCGCGGAGGAAATCTCTTTTTTCGTGCAGGGGTTTTCGCGTGGAGAGATCCCAGACTATCAAGCCAGTGCCTTCTTAATGGCGGCGTTCTTGAAAGGTCTCTCCTCGAAAGAGACGGTAGAGTTGACCCAGCAGATGCTGCTCTCCGGAGATTCACTGGATCTCTCAGAGATTGAAGGCTTTAAACTGGATAAACACTCCACCGGAGGAGTCGGAGACAAGACGTCGCTCGTCTTAGCTCCCCTTTTAGCCTCTGCGAATGTGATCGTTCCCAAACTCAGCGGGAGGGGACTTGGTCATACGGGAGGCACCATCGACAAACTGGAGTCTATCCCGGGCTTTCAGACAGACCTTCCTATGGAGAGATTCTTAGAGCAGCTCCAAAAAATTGGCTTTGGCATCCTCGGTGCATCGGCCAATTTGGCGCCGGCAGATAAGGCTCTGTATGCTTTACGCGATGTCACGGCGACCGTCGATCATCCGTCTCTGATCGCCAGCAGCATTATGAGCAAAAAGCTTGCTGCGGGAGCTGACGGCATTCTCCTCGATGTCAAATACGGTGAAGGGGCTTTCATGAAGACACCTGAGGAAGCGCTGCTGCTTTCTAAGATGCTCGTGGAAATTGGCGAAAAAAGCGGGAAGAAGACGCGCGCGCTGATCAGCAGTATGGAAGCGCCTCTTGGAAAAGCCGTCGGAAACAGTCTAGAGGTGCGAGAAGCCATGGACGCTTTAAAAGGAGAGGGTCCAACAGACCTACAGGAGCTCTGTCTGACACTCGCCACTCAAGGGCTCTTAATGAGCGGACAAATGAGCGAAGAAGAGAAAGCACGTCATCTGCTCGTCGAAAAGATCCGAAGTGGCGCGGCATTTGAGAAATTCCTGCAGTTTGTCAGAGAACAAGGCGGAGACCTTGATGCGATGCCAAAGGAAAAGGAAGCGGCGGTTTTTCGTGCCCCACAATCCGGCGTGGTCCGCCGAATCCACGCGCTTCCCGTTGCAAGAGCCGCTCTTTCTTGCGGAGCGGGAAGGCGAAAGAAAACCGATGCGATCGACCCGGGAGCCGGCATTCTTCTTCATGTCCAAGAAGGAGATCGTGTGGAGACTGGAGATATCTTAGCCGGAATCTACACACACCGGGAAGAAGCAGTGAGCGAAGCGCAAGCTCTCTTGAAAGATAGCTTTGTTATAGCCGATACAGTTGCTTTGCCGTCACCCATGATCTACGGGACTGTTTACTACGAAAAAGGAGAGAGCGTGTTCTCTCCGATGAAAGGAAAAATCAATGGATAAACTGCAGCTTTTAAAACAGGCGATCATGAACGAAGTAGAAGGATATGAGTTTTATCGCTTAGCGGCAGAAGGGGCAAAAAACCCCTCCACCGCCGGAACATTTATGACACTGGCAAAAGAAGAGGAAAAACACGCCGAATGGCTTCGCACGTATCTCGATGAAACGATGGGAAAAGAAGCTTTGTTTGAGTTAGCCGTCATCCCGGCACCTCCAAGCCCGGAGATTTTCCGTTGGGACAATATCGATGAGGAAGATGTCCAGCGCGCATTGACCGTCTTTAGTGTCGGCATGCAGATGGAAAAAGCATCGGCGGAGTTCTATGAAAAGGGAGCGGAGCAGTTCGGTGAAGATGCCAAACTAAAAGAACTGTTCTTGATCTTGATGAAATGGGAACAGGCACACTACGAACAATTCCTAGCAGCCTATAACGAACTAAAGGATGAGTTCTGGGCGGAGCAGGGATTTGCCCCGTTCTGATCTAAAAACCTAGAAAAGAAGCGTGCTCCCTCGTCGGAGACGCTCTTTTTTCATGTTATAATCAAACAATGAATGAATTACCTGTACAACTTACCGCTTTCGAGGGGCCATTAGATCTTCTGCTGCGCCTCATCGAACAGGAAGAGATCGACATCTATAATATCCCGATCCATCGAATTACTCAGCAGTATCTGGAGAGAATCGAACTTGATCAGCTCGATCCCCAGATCGGAGCGGAGTATCTTCTTTTGGCGACGGAATTGCTGGAGATAAAGTCACGCATGCTCCTGCCGGACCATCAGTTAAAACCGCTCTATCCGGACGGAGAAGATCCCCGTGCCGTGCTTCTAGAGCGCTTATTGGCCTATCGAAGGATCAAAGCCACAAGGGAGCTTCTTTCGGTCCGCCAGGAGTCTCACAGGATCTATAGTGAAGATTTCCTTCTCGAGATCCCGCAGGGGAAGGTGGAGGTGAGTGTGAAGATGGATCCGCTTGTCTTACAAGAGGCTTATCGACGGGCGATGATCGCAAAGGATCGTTTCTCCACCGACGCACCGTCCTCATTTGAGCGATTTACCAAAGCGAACTATTCTGTATCCTTGAAGCAAAAGGATATTCTTCAGCTCCTCAGCTATATGCCCACCGTGGTATTTTCGTCGCTTTTGGCGTCATCTGCTCCAAAGGGGGAGTGGGTGGCAAGTTTTCTCGCTCTACTAAAGTTACAGCAAGATCAGAGAATTCACCTCTCCCAACCTAAGAGGTTTTCTGACATCACCATTGAAAAGAGGTCACGATGAATCTTCCACGCGCACTTGAAACACTTCTTCTTTCCGCCAGAGAGCCACTGAGTGTGAGCAGATTGGCGGCTCTTTTGGAAGTCGAGAACAAGATCGTGCTCGATGCCTTGGAAAAGCTCGATCAAGAGTATCTTGAAAACGAGAGCGGGCTCGAAATTCGCCGATTCGCCAACAAAGTCCAGTTGGCGATAAATGATCGTTACGATGAGCTCATTGAGTCTCTCTTTGAAAAAACGCGTTCCAAAGGCTATGGTGCGGCGACATTAGAAGTACTCTCAATCATCGCGTATGAACAGCCCATCACAAGAGCACAGATCGACCATCTGCGGGGAGTCAGCAGCGACTACTCGCTGCGACTTTTACAGGATCGCGGACTGATTGAAACGCGGGGGACGCTCGATGCCCTTGGCAGCCCACGGCTTTTTCGCACAACCGAGAAATTCCTTCGCGACTTTTCCCTCGCTTCTTTGGATGAGCTCCCGGCGGTGGAACGATGAGACTGCAAAAGTATCTGGCCCATCGGGGCGTCGCATCGAGAAGAAAAGCAGAAGAAATGATCCGAGAAGGGGTCGTCTGTGTCAATGGAAAGACCGTTACAGAGATGGGTTTTCT
>DUVM01000006.1 GCA_012841045.1 Tissierellia bacterium
CATGTGCGCGTAAAAGGACTGCAAAGTGCACTAGGATACTCCCTTTCACATAGAAGGCGCATGATCTTTCTTGTCAATGGGCGACTGGTGGAAAATCCGGAGTTAAAAGAGACACTCACGAAAGCGTACGAAGGACTGCTTCCTGCCCGACGCTATCCGATGGCCATTTTATGGATTGAGACGCAGGCAAAAGGAGTCGACGTCAATCTCCACCCGCGAAAAGAACATGTCAGACTGTATCAGGAAAAGGACATCCTAACTCCTTTAAGAGAAGCCCTTAGAAAAAACCTCTATCAAGAACGTGCGATTACAAAGCTGCACCCAAAAGAGCAAGAGGTATCCCACGAACCAATGGTTGAAAAGGAAGAAATCCAACAAGAGAGCAAACCGGATTTCTCTTCTTTTACCGTCTCTGGACTGCGGCAGAGGGAGGAAGAAAAGGTCGAGCAGGTGAGTGAGCCGATCGTTCCTTATGGCACATTACTAGATGAACTGCGTTACATCGGATCCTTCATGAGCACATATTTGCTCTTTGAGGCGCGACACTCTGTCTACATCATGGATCAGCACGCTGCGCATGAGAAAATATTACTGCAGACCTTTACCAGAGCCTACGAGGACAGTGAGCTGTATTCACAGGGTCTTTTGATGCCGCTGACGATACCTCTGGGGATAGAAGAGCGAGCCGCCTGGAATGTGATCGAAGAGAAGCTGACGGATTTGGGCTTTGAAGCAGATCTTTTTGGTGAAAACCAGCTGATTGTCCGCGCCGTCCCACATCTTTTCACTCAGTCTCAGGCGAAGCAGTATCTCGTGGACTTTCTTGCCGGAACGACCTCCCGAGAGCGTCTTCCGATTGAAGAACTCGTCTTACGAGCGTGCAAGGCGGCCATCAAAGCCGGAGATTTCGTGACGACACTGGAAGTCACGGAGTTGATCAACAGCTTAAAACAGACGGAAGATCCGATGACGTGTCCGCACGGACGGCCTATATTTGTTCGACTGACGCGTGATGAATTGGAGAAGCGATTTGCCAGAACGTAAAATCCCTGTCCTGTTCGGTGCGACGGCGAGTGGAAAAACAGAACTTTCTCTTGCACTTGCCAAAGCCATCGATGGGCATATTATCAATATGGACTCGCTCCAGATATATAAAGACCTCTCGATAGGAACGGCCAAGCCGACGGCAAAAGAGCGCAGTCTTGTTCCGCACCATCTGTTTGATTTTCTCGATCCGACAGAAGAGTTTAGCGTCGCGCAATACCAAGAGGCGGCACTGACAAAAATAGATGAGATCCTTTCAAAAGGCGCCACGCCGATTTTTGTGGGAGGGACGGGTCTCTATCTCAGCAGTCTCTACTATGATTTTACTTTTAGAGAAAAAAGAGAGAGAGAAGAAGAATTCCAAAAACTCCTTGATGAGCTTGGAGAAGAGGGGATTGTCGCAAAACTCAAAGAGTATGGGGTAGAAGGGCTTGACAAGGTCGATACGAGAAACCCTCATCGACTCTTTCGAGTCTGGCAGAGTCGAGAAGTGCATCCTTCAGGAGAGCGCACGCGCTCTTCGCTTCCTCTTGTCATTTTTCACCTGCGCCAGCCTAGAGAAGTCCTTCATCAACGGATCGCTCAGAGGACACAAAAAATGCTGGAAGAAGGCTTGATTCAGGAGGTACAACAACTTCTGGACGCCGGGCTACATGATAGTCACCCGGCGATGAAGGGTATAGGTTACAGAGAAACATGCCAGTTTATCAGGGGTCAGATCACGCGAGATGAACTGGAAGAAAAAATCATCGTCAGCACGCGCCAATACGCAAAGCGCCAGTTGACTTGGATACGCAATCAGTATCCCGATGTTCAAGATCTCGATGCCACATGTCCGACAGAGATTCTTGTCGGGATAATTCAACGTTTCATAAAGGAGTCATCATGAAAAATCCCATCAGCTATCAGGATACATTCCTCAACAATGCCCGCAAGGAAAAATTGACGGTTACGATCTTTCTTATCAGCGGTTATCAAATTCGAGGCCAGGTGAAGGGGTTTGACAATTTCACCATTCTGATCGATTCTGACGGAACTCAGCAGTTGATATATAAACATGCCATCAGCACGCTGATTCCCTCCCGTGCTCTTCCGCTTCAGGAGGAAGAGGATGAGCTATAAGCTCTTCGGCATCCGCGAAGAGCTGCGGCAGTGGGTAGAATCGAGAGAAGAGGCCTTGCGGCCTCTCTTTTCGCGCATGAAACGGATCAAAGAGAACAATACACTTCGTGTGATGGAAGCGCTCTCGCACTGTGGCCTTCGAGATATGCACTTTCACTCCTATACCGGTTACGCCTACGGAGATCCCGGACGAGATGTGACAGAAGAAGTCTATGCCCGTGTGTTTGGAACAGAAGATGCACTGGTTCGTCCGGCGATTGCCTCGGGGACCCACGCGCTGAGTCTGCTTTTGTCTGGATGCCTGCGAAGTGGTGACGAACTGCTGATTATCTCCGGCGCGCCCTATGATACTCTCCATGGTGTCATCGGCATCAACTGTCAAAACGGTGCCACGTTGACAGAAAAAGGGGTGATCTATTCGGAAGTAGCGCTGACAGAAGAGGGGACATTTGACGCCCCGAAAGTAAAAGAGGCTCTACGCTCTTTGCCGAAGATGGTGTATATTCAGCGTTCTCAGGGATACAGTTTTCGAAGAAGCTTTACAGAATCAG
>DUVM01000048.1 GCA_012841045.1 Tissierellia bacterium
ATGTGATCATGATGCGCTATGCCGGAGAGCTGGGGAGTTTTCGAAAGGTCGCCCAGGCTCTAGAAATGGAGCAAAGCACCTTTATAAGAAAAAAGCAGCGATTTGAACAGTACTTCAAAGACCGGTGAATATATGCAACAGTTGCATAAATTCATCACTTCAATATTTGGCGATGAATCGCCTTTTTCTAGATGTTTTGAGCTTTTATCAGATGAAACCGTTGCATTTTTGCATCAAAAACAGTCTCTCTCCAGAGAGTTAGATAAGCATACGTTGAAGTTCAGCCATTTGTCTTCTCGGCACGGAAAATGCTGATATCCTTTCGAACACATTTTACGAACTCTGAAAGGAGAGTTATATGGCACTTAAAACCGGTCAACAGTATCTGGAGAGCATCGAAAAGCTGAAGATGAGCATTTATCTTTTCGGTGAGAAAATCGACAACCCCGTCCATAACCCGATTCTGCGCCCGTCACTTAACTCTGTAAAGAAAACATACGAATTGGCAGAAATGCCTGAATATCAAGACCTTTTGATCACCACCAGTCATCTAACTGGCAAAAAAATTAACCGCTTTAATGCTATCCATCAATCACCCGAAGATCTTGTCAAAAAAGTACGTATGCAGCGTCTGCTGGGACAAAAGACCGCTTCTTGCTTCCAGCGCTGCGTAGGAATGGATGGCTTTAACTCTGTCTATAGCACCGCTTACGAGATCGACCAAAAATACGGCACCGATTATCAAGAAAGATTTAAGAAATTCCTTCTCTATGCACAGGAAGAAGACCTCACCGTCGACGGCGCGATGACCGACACCAAAGGCGATCGAGGAAAATCCCCGAGCGCTCAAGCAGATCCTGATCTGTATCTTCGCGTGGTTGAGCGCAGAGAAGATGGCGTCGTGGTACGTGGAGCCAAGGCTCACCAGACAGGTATCGTCAACTCCCATGAAGTACTTGTTATGCCGACGATTGCACTGAGTCCTGAAGACAAAGATTATGCCATTTGCTTTGCCGTGCCTCTAGACACCCCGAACCTACATATTATTGTCGGGCGTCAGAGCTGCGACACGCGAAAACTCGAAGGATCCGAGATCGATGTCGGCAACAGCGAGTTTGGCGGCATGGAAGGTCTGACGATCTTTGACGACGTGTTTGTTCCCAATGAACGCATTTTCATGAATGGAGAGACCGAATTTGCCACCATGCTCGTAGAGCGCTTTGCAGGCTATCACCGTTCCTCCTATGCTTGTAAAACAGGCGTCGGCGATGTTCTCATCGGAGCAGCTGCACTGATCGCAGAATACAACGGTGTTCCCCGAGCCAGTCACATTCGCGACAAACTGATTGAAATGATCCATCTCAATGAGACGATGTGGTCTTCAGCCGTTGCCAGTTCTTGGGAAGGGGCGCAGTTGCCTGCCGGTAACTACATTATTGACCTCCTTCTAGCCAACGTCTGTAAACAGAACGTCACTCGTTTCCCCTATGAGATCGCACGTCTGGCAGAAGACCTGGCTGGAGGAATCATGGTCACCGCACCTTCGCAAAAAGACCTAGAATCTCCTGAAGTCGGTCACTATGTGAGAAAGTATCTCGTCGGTGTTGACGGCGTTCCGGTAGAACATCGTCTGCGAGTCCTTCGACTCATTGAGAACCTCACACTCGGTACGGCAGCTGTCGGCTACCTCACGGAGTCGATGCACGGAGCCGGTTCGCCCCAGGCTCAGCGCATTCTCATCCAGCGCCTGGGCAATCTGGAAGCAAAGAAAGAACTAGCGAAAGCTATCGCAAAGATCAAGGAGTAATTGAAGCAGGGGAGGGGAAGCTCTCCCCTTTTTTTGATAAGATGAAAAAAGAAGAATTATTATCATTACAAGATACCATCCGATCCATGATCACTCCATGTGACGACTCCAATCCTCTGAGTTTGGAACTGATATCCTTTGATGAAGGAGTCCTAGAGGTTCGCTTACTGGGCAGTTGTCGTCATTGTCCTGCTGCGCAGGAAACGTTTGAGGAGACAGTGCGCGCGCAGATCCTTCGATCTGACCCTCGCATCAAGTCGGTCATCCTCAATACGGAGATGGATCCTGAAATTATTGAATTTGCCAGAGCGTTTTTAAATAGAAGAAAGGGGGAGCGAGGATGAATTGGAAAGATACTTATGCACACAAGCTGATCAGTGCGAGTGACGCCGTCAAATATATCAAATCTGGCGATCGAGTCGTTACCGCTCATGCCGTTGGTGAACCGTGTCACCTCCTCGAGGCGTTGGTTGAAAACAGTGATGCATATGAAGATGTTGAGATCGTCCATATGGTGGCGATGGGTTGTGCTGACTATGTCAAGCCTGAACTAGAAAAGAACTTTCGCCACAATGCTGTCTTTGTCGGAAGGACCACAAGAGATGCCATCTGTGATGGAAGAGCCGATTACACACCCTGCTTTTTCCACGAAGTGCCCCGACTCTTTCGCGAAAACTTGCCGGTAGATGTGGCACTGATCCATGTGACCGAGCCAGATGAGCACGGGTTTTGTAGCTTCGGCGTGTCGGTCGACTACACAAAGCCCGCGGCGGAATGCGCAAAACTCGTGATCGCTCAGATCAATCCGCAGATGCCAAGAACATATGGTGATACATTCATTCATATGGATGATATCGACTACGCTGTCTTCCACGATGCGCCGATCATTGAGTTGGGAGCAGCCCGCATAGGCGAAGTCGAAAAAGCGATTGGAGAGCACTGCGCCTCGCTCGTAGAAGACGGAGACACCCTACAGCTAGGAATCGGTGCGATTCCTGATGCCGTCTTGCTGTTTCTCAAGGACAAAAAGGATCTGGGCATCCACTCTGAAATGATTTCAGACGGGGTGGTGGAATTGGTCGAAGCAGGTGTGATCACAAACAAACGCAAAAATTTCCATAAAGGCGCCTGTGTGGTTACGTTCCTGATGGGCGGAAAACGCCTGTATGACTTCGTCAACAACAACCCGATGGTGCAGATGTATCCGGTTGATTACGTCAATGATCCGCGCGTTGCTATGCAAAACGATAATCTTGTTTCGATCAACTCGGCTGTTCAGGTGGATCTGATGGGACAGGTCGTATCAGAGAGTGTAGGAAATGTTCAGATTTCCGGCGTCGGCGGACAGGTGGACTTTGTACGTGCAGCCGCATTTTCAAAGGGCGGTCGCTCCATCATTGCGATGCCTTCCACAGCTGCCAAAGGAACGGTTTCTAAGATCGTCGCACTAATCGATGAAGGGGCGGCAGTCACTACATCAAGAAACGATGTTGATTATGTTGTTACAGAATACGGTGTTGCGAAACTCAAAGGAAAAACTCTCAGAGAACGCGCCGAGGCGCTGATTCGCATCAGCCATCCGGATTTCAGAGAAGAGCTTTCCAAAGTCTATGAGGAGCGTTTTTGCAGAAAACTAGAATTTAGCTAGCTTGTAAAGGAGAAATCATTATGGAAATGGTTCGCGAACACGGGGCTGAACAGCCTTATATCCCTGCAGGGATATTCAAAATTCGTCTCCCATTTATTCACTATCGTTGGGAGATCTCCGAGATGCTTTAAGCGATTCTCATGTGTGCTACCTGTCTGGGAGCCATCCCTGTCTTAGAGAGCACACTGGGAATCCCCTATGAAGTGGCTTGGAGCATGGTTATTATCAATGGTATCGGCTATATGATGCATGCGCTTCTAGGGGATCCGGCCGTACCCGGATGGATCACCCCTGCTATGCCACTGGTTATTGCTTACTTAAGTAACTCGGCGGAGATGGGTCCGGAGAGAACCCAGTATCTGATTGCGCTACAACTTATGGTAGCCGCTGTGTTTTTGTTTATGGGTATCACCGGTCTTGCCGACAAAGTGCTCAGCAAAGTCCCTACATCGATCAAAGCCGGTATTTTGCTGGCAGCTGGGCTACAAGCTACGCTGGGTGAATTCAGAGAGGGAGGTCGTTTCAGTCTGTATCCCATAACGATTGCCATATGTATTCTGGTTGCATATTTTCTTCTGTTTTCAGAGACGTTTCAGCGACTGAAGAAAACGAAAAAGTGGGCACAGATTCTAGGCAAGTACGGGATGCTTCCCGCGTTATTCTTAGCGGTGGTTGTTGGACCACTATTCAAAGAGATTGCGGCGCCGACTATAGAATTAGGAACGTTCTTCAAACTGCCCGATATTGCTGCGATTATGAAGCATGTCTCTCCGTGGGGAGTAGGTTTCCCCAAAGCCAAAATGTTTATCTCTGCTATACCGACCGTTATCATGGTTTATATTATTGCTTTTGGCGACTTTGTCACAAGCGAGTCTCTGATTAACGAAGCCGACGAAGCGAGAGCAGACGAAAAGATTGACTTTAATGCAAACCGCTCCAATCTCATCAGCGGTCTTCGTAACCTGGTCCAGTCTTTTATTTCTCCTTATGTTCCGCTTTGTGGTCCTCTGTGGGCAGCCGTTACAGCTGCTGTCGCGCAGAGATACCAAGAAGGTCGAAAAGCGATGGACTCGATCTTCAGCGGTGTCGGCACATTTCGTATCATGACCTTTATCAGTGTGGCCACGATTCCCATCGTAAGCCTTGTTCGCCCGTCGCTTCCCATTGCACTAAGCCTCACACTGATTGTGCAGGGGTATGTATGCGTACGCTTGGCGATGCAGATGTGTTTTAGTGGCAGTGATTCAGGAATTGCAGGCATCATGGCGGCCGTCATCGTCGCAAGAGACGCTGCATGGGGTCTCATCGTGGGAATCATTCTCTATCTCCTGATTCAAGGATGGGATGGGGGCACGAAAATGACCGATCCTCAAGCGACAGCCAAACCCAAAAAATAGTTCAGTACTTACGAATCTAAGAAAACAGCGGAAGGTTCCGCTGTTTTTTTAGGTTCTACCACTTTTGGTGTTGGTGAGTAATCACTGACACTTTTTCTATTCAAGAAACAATTGAGACATGGGTGCCAGTCCTTTAGAATAGAGTTACCAAGCTACTATCGAAAGGAGCACACCATGCCTCACAAACATTGTATCGAAGTTTTACTGGATTTAGAAGATACCGGCGTAAAAATCTTAGATAAACCCATCCTCAAAGAGTTAGGACCTCAGGGAATCCGAAAGATGATTCCTGCCATCCTCTCTCCTACGGTAGATGTTTGTCCTCGTTGCGGCACCGTAGGAGGAGATATCATTAAGCATGGTACGAAAACCTCACATATCAAGGTCCACAAGGTAACGGAGTGCGACACCTACCTTCTTCTGAAGAAACAGCGTTATCTCTGTAAAGATTGTTCTAGCACCTTCACAGCCACAACCAAGCTCGTAGAGAGAAGCTGTTTCATCGCCAAACCTGTCAAAACAGCCATCCTTCTCAAGGCTAGAAACATCATGTCGGAGAAAGACATCGCCAAAGAGGTTGGTGTTTCCCATGACCAAGGGGTCAAACTTCCAGACAGTTCACCGGATCCTTCATGCCTCCTCTCTAGAGACTAGACGCTCCTACCAGTACCTGCCAAGTTTTTTGGGGATGGAGAGTCTGACCCCTTGGTCATGAGTTTAAGTCTGTAAAGAATGCAGAGGGAGCTAGAGTCTGACCCTTTGGTCATGAGTTTTATTGTCTGTGATCCGCTGCACAAAGAGCTCATAGACATTGTCGAAGATCGTCGTTTGCCTGCCCTCATCCGTTACTTCCATCGGTATCCGCTCAAGGCAAGGCAGCACGTCAAAGGGGTGATTATCGACATGTATGAGCCCTACATCCAACTGGTCAAACAGTGCTTTCCTCGAGCAGAGATTATCATCGACAAGTTCCATATCGTCCAGCACCTTACCCGAGCAATGAACAAGGTCCGCATCCAGAGCATGAAAAAGTTCTCTGTCGAGAGCCTGGAATACCGGCTCCTCAAAGATCATTGGAAACATCTCCTAAAGCTTTTGGATGCACTCAGTACCCGGTATTGGTACTCCCGAAAACTTAGGAGATACATCAGCAGTCTAGAGTTGGCAGAACTGATGGCAGGCCTCAATGAAGAACTTAAAAAACAGTGGATCGCTTACCAGCACCTGATCGGAAGTCTGAGAAACAAAGACCAGAGAAGGTTCTTCTTCTGGATAGAACACTACAAAGGGACACTCAATCCTCAGCTCAACACCGTCCTTGAAACCTTCTTGAAGCTTGAAAAATACATTAAAAACACCTTCCGTACTAGCCTAACCAATGGGTTTGTGGAAGGGGTGAACAACAAGATCAAACTTATTAAAAGGACATCCTACGGGTATCGATCCTTTGTGAACTTCCGGACTCGAATGTTGATCTGTTTTACCCTGACAAAAAAAGTGGCCTAACCCGCTTCTAGGCTAGACCACTCTGGCTCTCTATTCTTCCCTACCAACACTAAAAGTTAAAGAACCTTTTTTTAGCTCTTAGGGGGGCACGAATATGCGCTTAGAACGTTTTGCGTGGAGGTTTTGATTTTCCGCTCATGGACTCAACAATCAATTTGTATACTTTCGTTCTTGGGATAGCAGCAGGATTGAAATAAGCGTCTTTTTCATGATATTGGTCCATGATCTTGCGTAACGCCTTCTCCTTTTCCTGTGGATTGTCGATGATATGCATCTTGCCGGTGCCGATGACGCTTTCATAGCTCATAGTGCAGTAGCCCTGCTCCTCAAAATACTCTAGCTGATGGTTGGCGTGCATCTCAAAAGACGCTCGGGCATCTCTTTTCATGATGTCAAATTTTGTTCCTTCCATTGCGCTATGGAAAAACAGATGCACGACCCCATCAAGCACTTCGTAGCCAAAGTTCAGCGGAAGCAAATAGGGGATTCCTTCGTTGTGCAAAACCAGTGTACAGACGTCACACTTTTCAATGATCGAAACAAGATCCGAAATACCTTTCACTTCTCTTTCTTTTCTTCTCAAGACAAATCTTCCTTTTCCTCACTCATTTTTTGGAAACTTTTCCAGTATTTCCAAGACTTTTTTATCATCGATTCTAGGACAGAGAGATCAATATCGTCCAGTTTGTTGATGTACAGGCAAGAGACACTTGTCCTGTGTTTGCCGAGGAGTTCAAGTTCTTTTTCGTACCTGCCTTCAAAACCTTCAGAAAAATAAATGGTGAGAGAAGTTTTCCTCGGGCTGAAAGCAAGAAGAGGCATGTCCCCTTCTCTTCCGGAAGCGTAGCGATAGTGTACGGAGTCAAACCCTATAATTGACGTCCCCCACATCACCGGAGGATGAGAACTGATCTCTTGCATAAGTGCGATGAGAGTGTTTGCCTCTGATTGTCTTTTCTGTCCTACGGTAGAGAGAAAGTCGTCGACTGGATACTGTGTGGGCTTTGTTTTATTCTCTGCCATCTACACCTCCTCAGTATGACATTTTACCCCGGCTATTTTTCTTCATTCTTTGTGTTTCGAATGATGGTGCCGGCATGTGAAGGGGCATTTGTGTTTCGTATATTGATGGGAACGTGACTTTCCATCAGCGGTGCGATGGCTTCTTTATGATATATCTGTGCGCCGTTTGAAGAGATATGAAGGAGCTCCTCATAGTTCATCTCTACGATGGTCTTTGCGTCTTGGTGCAGGTGAGGATCTTTGCTCATCACTCCGTCGACGTCGGTCCAGTTCTCATAAACACTGCTTTTTAAAGCGGAGGCGATGAGAGAGCCTGTAATGTCGGAACCTCCTCGGTCAAAGAGCCGGATATTTCCTTCGGGATCTGTGCCGTAGAAGCCAGGAATGACATACTTTCCGTCCGATGACAGGCGAGAGCGGATGGCATGATAGGTTTTCTTTTTATCCAGTTCTCCATTATAGCCGAAGAAAATCAGTTCGGTCGCATCGACAAATTCATAGCCCAGATACTCCGACATCATGCGAGCGTTGAGGTATTCTCCCCGACTGATCAGAAACGCGCTGTCTTGTGCCTCCTGAAGATCTGTGAGAACTTCCTGGATTGGCTCTGTATCAAGTTTCAGCGCGCGGGCAATGTCATGGAAGCGTTCTTCAAAGCTGAGGAGTTCGCGTTGCTTCTCTTGTTCGTTCACCTCGACAAGGGTGTCAAGATTTTGCCGCAAAGCCTCCAGCTGCCTTCCTTCTGCTTTCTTTTGGTCAAGGAGGATTAACTGATCCGTGGTTTTGATATCGCTCTTATAGCGCTTTCCAGGTGCGGAGACGACAACGATTTCACGCCCCTGTTCTGCATGGATAATTTCTTTCACCTTCATAAACTGTGTGGCATCGCTTAATGAACTTCCCCCGAACTTGGAGACTTTTTTCGCACTGATAGCTTCAATGTCATAGGGAGTTTCCTGATAGACGCAGTAGTTCAACCAGTTCGCAAAAAAGAGATTGCCATGGCTTCTCCATCTCACGTTAACTCCTTTAGATGGATCATCCTTGCGAAAATAATTGACCGGGATCTTGGTATTAAGTCCTAGGTTAAGATCGCGTTCGTATTCCCCCTGAAGAGTGCCTTCGTCATACTCCCAATGTCCTGAAGAAAAGACCAAACGATAATCTGCCGTACTGGCCAAATGAATGCCTGTATCTTCTCTCGCCGCCCAGACGCGAAGGTCATCGTGCTGAAGCAGATCGTGGGCTCGATTGAAACTGTAGCGGGATTGAGGGACCCAGAATTCATCGTCGAATCCTTTCAGGAGAAGTCCGGGATCCTCCAGAGGATACTTATAGACGCCAAAGAGTTTTTCCTCAAAAGCATACTTGGGGATGCCATAATAGTGATACAAAGCGGCCTGGGCGGCCCAGCAGATGAACATGGTGGAGAAGACATTTTCTCTTGCATAGTCAAGAATCTCTGTCAACTCACTCCAGTAGAGCACTTCTTCATAGTCTAGTTTCTCCACTGGAGCGCCGGTGACGATCATCGCATCGTATTTCTCACCTTTAATCTCTTCAAAGGTCTTGTAGAACTTTTCCAGATGAGAAGGTTTGGCATTCTTTGAATCATAGGTTCTTGTGCGAATCAAGTCGATATGCACTTGGAGTGCGGTGTTTGAAAGACGGCGAAGGAGCTGAAGTTCAGTTTCTTCTTTCTTCGGCATCAGATTGACAATGGCGATACGGATGGGGCGAATGTCCTGGCGAAGAGCTTCCGATTCACTCATCGTAAAGATTCGCTCGCGCTGCAAGGAGGCTGTCGCCGGCAGATCGGATGGCAAAATTAATGGCATAGAATCCTCCTTCAGATGCGGCGTAGAGCCTGGTCGAGATCCTCGATGATCTCTTTTGCGTCTTCAATGCCGACGGAGAGACGGACGAGGTTAGGGGTAATGCCTGAGAGAAGCTGCTCCTGTGCAGACAGTTGGCGATGAGTGGTGCTGGCGGGGTGCAGGATGTGTGTGCGCACGTCTCCTACGTGTACCACTAGTGAGGCCAGACGCAGCGCATTGATGAGGGTTTTGCACTCCTGTTCTCCTCCTGCGACACCAAATGTCACAACGCCGCTGGCTCCTTCGGGAAGATAC
>DUVM01000007.1 GCA_012841045.1 Tissierellia bacterium
GTTTCATCGTCTGCGATAGATGTTTCCTGGTATTCACCAAGCCTCAGAACGGCAGCGACTACTTGCGCATCAATGCGATCGTTCTTGACCTTACGGATGAGCATGTTACGGTAAGCATCGGTCACCAAAGGATTGATGACCTTCACCTCAAAGCCTTGCTCGACCAGGTAAGAATACAGAACCAGCCAGTAGTGACCGGTTGCTTCCATGCCAACGATGGCGTTATCCGCGGTGATTTCAAACTTGTCGAGTTTTTTCTGTAACTTGTCGATTCCGGATACCGTATTCGGGATATTGAAAGAATTCCCGTCAAGAACATTGCCTGCTTCGTCTGTAAAACAGACCTCGTGAGCTCTTTTGGCAATATCGATACCGATGTAGTACATGTGGTGCACCACCTTATTCAAAGTATTTGCAGCGAGGTTATCCACGAGACTTTACGGGAATTCTACCTTGTTAGAGATGCGGGACGCAATTCCCATCCAGCTCATTCGAATCCTGCCCGTAAAGCTGAGGCGCCAGTCTTCCTCACGAGACTCAATCCCAAGGAGGGCAGGCGGCGCCCTCAACTGCACGGCTCTATTATCCCACGTGGCTTATGGGATGAACAGAAAATGCCGTCAAGGTACCACGACCTTGACGAACATCAATATACAAGGAGGGAAAAAATCTTTCGCAAAAACTCGTATGCACTTAGACGAAAGGAAGCACCTCCGCCGATGTTATATACATTGTTCCATAGCCGATCGGGGACATCATCGAGGCAGAGCTTCATCAGAAGACGCGCGGAGTCTTCTGCCGTCACCCATTCCAAGTGATTGTTCAGAGGCTGATGAAAACTTATGCCGTCATCTGTCTGAAGCAGCTCCTGATGCAAAATTCCCGTCTGGCGCAAGGAGACCCATTTTCGAAGTCCCGCTTCGATGACATATCTCTCTGCAGCAATCTTTGTCTGCGCGTAGTGATCGAAGATGCTCGGTACCAAAGGATCTCCGATGCGTCCCCAATGAACCGGCACAGCGCGATTTCCCGTCTGTGCGACGCTGCCGATGTATACAAAAGCAGGCTGGATCTTTTCAGGGAGTTCCTTGATGGCGTCCACGAGATGTTTCGTTCCTTCCACGTTGACTTTCCATGCTTCTTCAGGGAGGGCGTCCGCCATGGGAGAAACGAGCGCACCGATATGGAGGATGATATCGACCCCTCGAACACCTCGAAAGGCATCTTCTCTGTTCTTCAGATCTCCCCAGATGATGCGTTGACCGGGTTCGTTCTTCATGTGTTTTCTATTCTTTTTTGAATCTCTAAGAAAAAGAATCAGATGAAAACGATCAGGGTGTTTTCGAAGTGCTTTACGCACTTCTGTCCCCATCGTGCCGGTCGCTCCCGTCAAAAGAACCGTCCTTTTCGTTTTCATCACTCGCTCCTATATCACACCGACAATCAGGATAAAATAGACCAAGACGACATATAGGATGCTATAGAGAGTGCCGATCAGATAGTACTCCGCGAAGCGTCTGTTCTCTTCAATCTGCTTGAATCTGGCAATCGACTTGGCGGTATAGATCAGCCCGATGGCGCCGTATTGACCGACGGATAAAAAGATGGCTGATAGAACTCTTTCAAGGTTTCCTATGAGGGCTCCCGCTCCGGGTTCTGTCTCGACGGTCTCCCTGACATGTATAGGATTCGCCGAACGAGGCACAAGCTGATATCTTCGGAAGAGTTTTTTGAACGTGACATTTGCAGGTTTCGTGATGAGGACAAATAAAAGGATCCATCGAAGCTGCTCAGAAGACAGAGGGCTTTGTAAAGGGGTATGGAACAATAATTCGCACAAAAGGACCACAAGCGCCACGTGGGCCACTTGATCTAGAAGATATAAAGTCTCATCTGACTTGGACTTACGGAGCTGCGAGATCAGCGCGTCAAACAGATAGTGGGAAGCGCCAAGAAGAATCCACAGGAGCCAGCCCTGCACGGGATAGCCCTTTACGTGCATCCACAGGGAAATCGGAAACATCAACATTAGATGGATCCCCACATGGCGCAGCCGCTCCACGGTGCTGTTCTTCCTTTCACTTATCTTTTCGCTTTGCAGATGATAATCACCCAAAATATGCGCGATGAGAAATAGGAGGGTCTCATGACTCAGTGCGTGCATGCCAGACCTCCAGACTGCTTCCGAGAGTGTGCCGTGCATGAAGGTACATCTTAATCCCCCCTCCCGAAAGACGTTTGCTCAAGCTGCTCTGGGAGATACCCATTTCTCTCGCTAGAGATTTCTGCTCAAAATTCTCCTGATAGATTCCTCTTTTCAGCAGCTCATGAAATGTCTCTCTCTGCAAAGAGGTCCATTGATCTTTGATCGTATCGCTCAGAAGAAGCAGCGTATTGAGCATCTCTTCTTCAGGTGAACCAAGCCCTCGAAAGAAGACTTTCGATCGCCCGTTCCAATCTTTTTCCCGCAGCTTTTCAATGGCTTCTCTCGCGTGCCAGAAGGCTTCTCCATCAGCCCCGACGCTCATCTTCGGATCAATTTCGGTCAGAAGCGTGCCGTAGCCAATTCCCGTTCGAAACGGGAGCTCCATCCGATACTCCAAGTCGTCCAGAAACTGAAAAATCTCCACTTGAGGCTTTAATATCACTTGGAACTCATCGCCGAGCGTCAGAGTCAAGCGTGAGATAATCAACTCTTTATACTTTTTATTCATCTGTTGAAATATGACTTTGATTCTCTCTTGAACTTTTAGTCTCTCTTCAATCTGACGGGAGTGAATTAAGTCAGAAACGACCGCAATGTACTTCATGATGTCCTCTTCTGAAGAAATTAATCATTATTTCCTTTATTAGGGAAATTATGTCTACTTGCCTTATTTAAGGAAATTATAGCAGATGAATGCCTATCTGTCTATGTACTCTATCTTATTTCCTGCACCATTGTACGGACGCTCGTCGCGTTCTTTCAAAGAAAAAAAAACCCATCGTTTTACTGATAGGGGTCGATAGTTGAGCTCACGGCTCTACTTTTCTGATTTCATCTTATTATCTGAGAAAAACGCCATCGCTTTTGACAAAAAGGCGCTGAGACCGGGTCTGTATTGATCGATATTCTTCGTAAAACGCTCGTCTTCTACATACATCTTTCCTAACCCTGCAAACGCTTCATAGGAATAGTGGTATCCAAATCGGCTATTGAAAAAATCGTACATCTTTTGGATCTCTTCCTGTGCTTCTTTTCCGACGGGATCCTGATCGCTGACTTTTGCCAACTCTCGAAATAGCTCCGCCATGTCTTTACTCAGATGTCTGTGTTGATCGGGCGACATCTTTTCAAAAAATGATTTGCTCCGATCGACTGCCTCGTCTCCCCAGCGGGAGCGAGCTTCTTCTTCATACGGGTTTTTCGTAAAGTCAAACCCTTCGAATCTTTCTTTGTTTTCCATCGTGATATCTCCTTTTCTCTCTTGGATGGTTTTCTCCAGTGTCTCAAGCATCTGCTCAATCCTAGCTTTTTCATGCAGGAGCGCTTTTTTTTGAAGCAGTAGCGCTTCTTGCGGATCAAAATCCGGCGCTGAAATGATCTTTCTGATCTGGCGTAACTTGAAGCCGCAAGATCGAAAAAACAGAATCTGCTGCAACAACCCAAGGTCTTCTTCCGAATACTCTCTATAGTCATTGTCAGGGTTTCTACTTGGACAGAGAAGTCCCATCTCATCATAGTACTGAAGCGTGCGGACACTGACGCCACTAAGGGCCGCGACTTCCTTTACATTCATAATTCCTCCTACTTCAGCATAAACGATCACGTAACGTGAGAGTCAAGAAAAAGTTTCATCTTTTTTGATACAAATTATAAAGCAATTTTTAGATTGCGAATCAAAGAAATTAGTTCATCAGGCTGTAGAAATCCCCTGTGAATCTTTGCTTCACTGGGGTTTCGGTGGACCATGCTCTGTGTATATCGTATCTGAGTAAAGAGAACGTCTCAACAATGAATCATGAAGCATTGTGTCAAGCAATTCAATCTATAGACACTTTTCTTTTGAAATGAAAGGAACAAAAAACAGTAAACCTTTTTTGATTTACTGTTTCTTTGTGAATTCTTATCTCCTGGGATCTAATACGCTTTTGTCTTGCGATAGCGAAAACTCAGTAACATCACAATAGCCGACAGTGCACATAAAAAGAGCATGGACTGCAAGAATGGCGCATAGTTGTAGGGTTTTCCTTGCCAGATTTTCACGAAATCCTCAGCGGCATAGCTAAAGGGCAAGAGTCTAGAAAGAGGTTTTACCACCTCGGGCAGCTGCTCAACGCGAATGCCCATCATGCCACCCAAGGCCATAAAGCCGAAGTAAAGGGTCATGGAAACACCATACGCCGGGCCGAAGCGTCGGAAAAAGTTGGCGATGCCGTGAGCCAACATAAAGAGAATCGCCCCCATCAGATAATAGAAAAGCACGACGATAAAGAAGCCACGAATATTGGGCATCAAGGGCTTCAGTGTAAAGCTCATCACCAACATATCCACGCCCAAGCCCACCGTGAAAAACACCATCAAGGCTAGCATACGCGCTTTCACTTGAGTGATCGGCGAATAGCCAAAGAGCTGCATGCGCAGCGGAATGCGTTTTTCCAGTTCCTGAGAATACAGGGAACAGTGACCTAGGAACACCACCGCCAAGGGCAAGAGATTGAGAAAACTGAGCATGATGGAGCTGGCAACCATAGAGACTTGCGCTTTGGGCACTTCCGAGAGTACCGCGCGTCCGATGATCATGCTAAAAAAGATGGGAAAGGCCACGCCAAAGAAAGGAATGTACCAGTTGCCCACGAGATTGCGCAGCTCATAAAACAGAAACTGCTTCGACATTTTTTTCATCTCTCGCTCCTTTCTTTTTCCCAACGCTTTAGAGCATTGACCGACATGATCTCGATATCTGAGGAAGTCCGCTTATAATTAATGTTGTGCTCAATCAAGGTCTGCGCAATCTGTTTTTCTTGCTCTTCGTCTTGGGCACTTAGGGCCATTCGATAGCTTGGTGCCTCAATCTGGCGAAAGTTTTGTACAATAGCTTCGTTCTGCTCGCTGCGATCAATCACAAAGATGGTCCGACCGCAGTATTTATGGAATAATGCTTCCTTTTCGCCGAAATCCACCACCTCGCCTTCGTGCAGCAGAAGCAGTTTCTCGGCAAAGTTCTCCAGTTCCTCATAATAGTGGGTGATAAAACACAGTGTACTGTCCTTATCCTTGTAATGCTCTCCGATGAGCTCCACTAATCGCTGTCTGGATTCAAAGTCCAAACCCGAGGTCACTTCGTCGAAAAATACCAAGGGCGAGTTTTGGGCGATGACTAAAATCAGCGTAAGGCGCTGCTTCTGTCCCCCCGAGAGCTGATTAAATCTTTTTTTCAGGGAATCCTTAAAGTTGAAGAATTCGATCAAAGCCATCACGGTGGGATGTCGCTCAATCCTTGTTCCCAGCACCGCTTCCATCAAATAGCGAACGCTGGTTGTCGTGATGTACTCGTTGAACTGCAGATGGACAGCAATTTCTTCTCTGGCTACATCCATGCGCACTTGCCCCTTGGAGGGCACGATGCCCAATAGAGCATGTAGTAGCGTGGTCTTGCCAGCGCCATTGGCGCCGATGACCCCAATGCGATCTCCCCTGTCAATGCTCAAGGGCTGCTGAATATTCAGTGCTAAATGATCGCCGTAAAAAACCTTTAATGAATCGATATGAATCATCATAATGCTCCTTTCGAGATCAGTTTAGCCCTTGGATGTGTAGCGCCTATGTTCAGGCTTTGTGTTTTTTGAGAAATCGAGTGTAGCAAGCACCTTGCCCTCTTCGCTGGTGAGTTCAATCTGCCAGTTCATCTTGCTGGCATAAAAGTCCGCCAGAAAGAGACCCAGGCCATGGCCTTGAGAATCCCGCCCTTTGACAAAGGGTGAGCGCACATGGGGCAAGTCCTCCGCAGATATCTCTGCACCGCTGTTCTCGATGAAGAGTTTTGACCCTTCATTCCACAGGCGCACCTGTTCTCCTTGAGGTGTGTGGCGCCACGCATTTTCAATGAGCACGGTGAGTACCTTTTCGAAGATTTCGGAGAGCACAAATTCCCTGTCCTCCACTTGATTGATTAGATGAATGTCTTTCGCCTCGATCATCGGCAGCATGGGTGCAAGAATGCTCTCTATGACTTGGCGAATGTTCTTCGACTCCTCCAGTAAAGAGATATCAAGCTTCATTTCTAACAGGGAATTGATCATGCGTTGCATGTTGAAGAGCTGCTCCCGAAGCTGTGGCAGATGTGCTTTGACGTCCTTGTATTTGCCGACTTCGTGCATCATGCCCTCTACCAAAAGCAGAGAAGCGGCTACGGGTGTTTTCAACTGATGGGAGCCCGCTTGGAGCATGACCTCTTGAAATTCACGCTGTTCTTCCAAAGCAAGATACTGCTGCTTGAGGGACTGGTGTAGGTCATTAAGGCTCCTTGCAAGCTGTGCCATTTCGTCTTCCCCCTGCACTTCTAAGGGTTGAAAACGCATCGGGCTCTCTGCTTTTAGGTCCTCGGCGTGATGGGCCAAGCGCACGATGGGCTCCACAATTCTTCGCGAGAAAAATCCGGAAGCAAAGATCACCATCAAAAACAACATGCCTAGCACCATGGGCAGACTTTCCACAATCACCGGTAAAATCTGTTGGATTTTGGGATTCATGACCGGAGCCATGGTAAGCACCGTCTCTGAGCCACTGGTGATCAGTATGATAGTGGAGTATTCCCCTTCACTGGCTTGCACACGGCTGGTGATACGAAAGGTATTCTGAGGTAATTGAGTCACGTTGAAATCCTCTGAATGATAAAAATCCGAATAATTTAGCTTCGATGCATGCATCTTGACATCAAAGGGCAGTTTGTCAGCGATTCCTTGCAAAATTGCCTCCAACTTGGCTTTTGGAAAATCAAACTCTTCCTCGGAGTCCTGAAGAAAATCTTTGACGCGACTCAACAGCTCGACTAATAGCTCATCTTTCAGCCGCACTTCTCCATTAGCCATTTTCGAATAAAAGAAAAACCTATCTTTTTCTTGAGGGAATACAAGACTCATTGAGGCTTGAACACTCCAGGGATTGAGTGTCTCATAGCTGCGCTTTTCTAAAAAATCATAGTGCAATTGGGTGGCTTGTTTTTCATTTTGTCGATTGACGTGATCGACATAGAGATTCGGCAAAAAGTAGACCATGTAAAGGAGAAAAAAAGCGACTAAGAGCAGCGCCAAAGCGATGCTGTAAACAAAGGTTTTTTGCGAAAGTTTCACGCTTCTTCCTCCCAACGATAGCCTACTCCGACGACAGTTTTTATCCCTTGAATTGGCAACTTTTTGCGAAGATTTTTGATATAGGAATCGATCACACGATCGCTGCCGTAATAGTCTTCCTGATAGACGGCTTCGATTAAAGCTTCTCGGCTCAGCACCCATCCCGGGCGTTCCATCAGCTCTTTTAAAATCAAAAATTCGCTAAGCGTCAGATCTAAGCTCTCTCCCTTGTAATAGGCTTCATAGCTCTCGGGTTGCAACCACAAGCGATCGCTCTCCGTGTCTTTTGGCAAAGAGGGTTTGGCGCGTCGCAGAATTGTCTGAATCCTCTTTAACAACAAAATGGGCGAAAAGGGCTTGATCACGTAGTCGTCGGCTTCGCGGTTAAACGCCTTTAGCTGAGTGCCTTCATCTTCCAAGGCGCTGAGCATGATCACCGCCGTATCAGGACAGCGTTCGCGGATGGCACTCAAAATCTCCAGTCCATCGGGCCCAGGCACCATAATGTCCAGTACGGCTAAATCAAAACAGGACTGCTCGATCAATTCCATGGCTTGATGACCATCTTCGACACTGGATACCTGATAATCCGCCATGGTCAGGTATTCGACCAATACTTCGCGGATCACCGCCTCGTCTTCCATCAGAAGAATCTTTCTTTTCACGCTACCCCCTCGCTCACAGTCTAGACCCCACTTGTGTAGATCCTATGGAGAAAAAATGAATTATGCATTGCACCAGGTCACGACAGGCGCTATAAAGACTAGAATGATGTCTAAGGTAACCAAAACAAGGCCCATTTCTGAAAAGTGATGGGCTCGCCTCAGATCCTTAGAGCTAACTTGTATACTTAGATCAGTTGTTCGTCTAATAGTTTCATTTTATCTTATAAAGTAATGATCTAGCCATCCTATCTCATCATAGCGTGCGGGTGCTGAAGCCACAAAGGGCAGCAACTCCCTTACCTTCATGTTTTCTCCTGCTTCAGTATAAAAGATCAGGTAGTGTGAGAGTCAAGGATTAAAATTCTCTTTGTTGGAATGCTCTCAGGGATACCCAGATGGCCACAGCGTGAAGAGCAATCACTCCAGTAACCCATAGGATGGAAGGTTTCCATGGAGACCCATTGGCACTTTGGAATATCTCTTGTAACTGAGGAACCCATTGTCTGAAGTTGAGGAGCAAAATAAGCAGTGTCGATACACCAACCATCTGTATGATAGAACGGATGTGCTCTCCTTCAAAAAAAGCAATGGGAAGAATCAACGCGGCACTTAATAGAGGAATCGATGCGCTCAGCAGAATAAAAAGCAAAGAGACATCTGCTGGTAATCTCAAGTAAAGAGACATCACCAACGCATACACTGCTGCCAGGGCCGCTTCTATCCAAATAAGGGCGTATTTACTTAGGACATATTCGCTTCGAGAGTTGACACCCGAAAGAGCAAAGGAGACAAATCCGCTTTTTAGGTCGTCGAGCATCATCCATATCGCGGTGCGATAAGAATTGAGGATAATGATGAAAAACAAGGTAAGGGGAATCTGCGTCGTCCCTCGATCCCCTATTGAAAAAACGGCAAAGATGAAATAAATGAACAAAGTGGCAATGTACTCCCTTTTTGAAAGGATCATGTCTTTATAAATGAGTGCTTTCATCTCTCTCCCCTTTACTATAGAACAGCATGACATCTTCAATGCTCGGTCGATCGAGCGGAATATGCGGTGGCATATTCTCCCGATAGACCAAGAGTGTCTCTCCATAGGCATGCTTGCGCCCAGCTACAATCGCCTGAGGATTCAATGCCTCTTTTTCTCCATTTCTCGGATAATATAGAGCAAACCTCTCCCTAAGCGCATCTTTTTCTTCCATAAAAACGAGTTCACCTTCATGGATAAAGGCGATATAGTCTGCCGCCTTTTCAAGATCAGATAAAATATGCGATGCGATCAGCACACTGTTTTTCTCATCTTGCAGAAACGACAACAGAGCGTCCAACATCTCCTCTCTTGCCGAAGGATCAAGACCGCTGGTCACCTCGTCAAGAACGAGAAGCCTCGGCGAATGACAAAGCGCTATGGTTAAATACAGCTTCATTTTCATCCCTTGAGACAATTCAAAGATTTTCTTCCACCACGACAACTCGAACTGAGTAATGTACTTCTCAAAGAGTGCTTCATCCCACCCTCTATAAAGTCGCGAGCAAAACAACCCCACTTGCTGGACACTCATTTTTTGCGGTAAATAGAGCTGTGGAAGACATATCCCAATCTCTTCAAATGAGCTGCGCTCTTTACTGCTGAGTGCCTTTTCCCTAAAGAAAATCTCTCCGGCGTCGGGACGCACAAGCCCCGCGATGGATTTAATGATCGTACTCTTACCCGCTCCGTTTTCTCCAATCAAGCCGACGATACTGCCTGCGGGAATCGACAGATCCAATGGACCTAGGTGAAAATCCCTGTACCTTTTCTCTAAGCCACGTATTTCAAGAATGTTGTTATGATTCATACTCATGATTACTTACTCTACCTCTAAAGAACTTTCGTGCTGATCTGTTGGGGTGACAAGTTGAAGCATCGTGACGATGTCTTCTTTTGAGATGCCCGCCAACTCAGCGATATCAAGTGCTTTCATCAGATGTTCTTCAATCTGGCGCAGATGCTCTTCCCTTTGAAGTTGTGGATCCCGATGGGCAACAAACACTCCTTTTCCAGGAACAGAATGCACAAATCCTTCGTTCTCTAACTCGTCATACGCCTTCTTTGTGGTAATGACGCTGATGCGAAGTTCTTTGGCTAGATTCCGAATAGAAGGGAGCTGCTGGTCTGGCAACAAGGTACCCAGCAGAATTTCTCGTTTCAGTTGTTCTTTGATCTGCACATAGATCGGATCATCACTTGCATTGCGGATAATAATGTTCATGGCGCCTCCATCTGTTCATATTGTACATATACAGTTATAACGCGTCAAGGCTTTTTCATATCTTTCTTTCCAAAGAAAAAAAGGCATCATAGATGCCTCCTTTTAGAAACGGCTCACGTTTTCACTATGCCGTGACAAACGCCTCCAACAGTTCTCTCTCTTCTATTTCTCCCGCTAAGACGTCTGTTTGAACATTTCCTCTACTGAGTACGACGATTCGATCAGCAAAGCGAAGGGCCATCCTCGGGTCATGTGTCACCATGATCGTCATCATCTGATGCCGATCAACCAATTCGCGCGTCTTCTCCATGACGAGTTCGGATGTGCCGGGGTCGAGCGCCGCGGTATGCTCATCGAGGAGAAGGATCTTTGGTTCTTTCATGGTCGCCATGACTAATGCAAGCGACTGTCTCTGTCCGCCAGAGAGCTCTCCAACAAGCGAAGAGAGTTTGTCTTCCATGCCAAGATTCAATTCTGCCAGTTGCGCGCGGTAGAAATCAATCCGATCCTTCTTGACGAGTTTCTTCAGGGTCACCGTCTTGCCTTTGTGGTCGGCAAGCGCCAGGTTTTCGAGCACCGTTAACGAAGGCGCCACCCCCATCGACGGGTTTTGATGTACTCGTGCGATATCCTTCGATCGAAAGCGCTCCTCCATCTCCGTGATGTTCTCTCCTTCTAAGTGAATGGTGCCCGCATCACTAGCTTTGGCCCCTGAGATCAAATCTAGAAGAGTGGACTTTCCACAGCCGTTGGGCCCAAGAATCGCCGTCATCTCCTTTGAAAAGTCGATATTGAAGTCTTCAAAGAGGCGAATCATGTTGTCGCTGTCTACATTGTAGTGTTTTTTAAGATGACGGATCTGCAGCATGATGCGCTCCTTTCGCTGAATTTCTGTTGATCAATTTGACCCGAAAGCGCTTCCACCACTCACTGGGATTCCACTGATTATAGGCAATAAAGACGATGACAATGAGGGCATTGACCGCTTTAAGGTCTGTGGGAGCAAGGCCTAGATATAATGCCGCTCCGCCTATCATTTTGTAGATGAGAGCGCCGTAGATAGCTCGCGAGGTCCCCTTGATCTTTCTTGCCCTTCTCATAAACGTGTCGCCGATGATGATTGAGGCGAGCGCAGTGACGATGATGGAACTTCCCATGTTGATGTCGGCAAAGCGCACATTCTGCGCCATAATTGCCCCGCTAAGCGCCACAAGTGCGTTGGAGATCATCAAACCGATCGTCTTAAAGGTGTCCACATTTTCCCCAAGTCCCGCCACAAGCACTTCGTTGTCTCCTGTTGCCAGAAGCATATAGCCGATCTGGCTTCGAAAGAAGCGGTCCATCAAAAGCTTCAGAGCCAGAACGATCAACGCAAGAATCAAAATGTTCACCCGGATATCGCCTTGAAAAAGAGTCGGGGTGGAAAAGAGCGGGACGTTGCTCTTGGCATTGATGCGAAGATTGACCGAGTACATCAGGGTGAGTGTCAGGATACCTGAGAGAAGCGGCTTGATGCGCAGGCGCGAGAAGATCGTCGAAGTGATCAATCCTGTCAGCGCACCGATCAACAAACTTCCTAAGAGCCCCAGCCACAGGCTGTAGCCGGATGTAACGATTTTTGCAAAGGCAAAAGCGCCCGCGGGAAAACTTCCCTCTACCGAGAGATCCGGAAAGTCCAATATCTTATAGGTGATGTAGACTCCCAGAGCAAGGACGGAGAAGATCAGTCCTTGCTCGAGGGAAATCAAAAACATGGAAAGCATGAGTTCTCCTGTCTATTCGATGATGTTCGCCCGTCCGAGTACGTCCTCGGGGATTTCGATTCCCAAGATGTCCATCGTCTCTTTGTTGATGACAAGTTCGGTATTGTCGAGCATTTCAACCGGCATGCTCGCAGGGTCCGCTCCTTCTTTTAAAATGCGGATTGCCATACGCGCTGACTGCCTTCCGAGCTCACGGTAATCGATGCCGTCGGTGATGAGAATGCCCGCTTCTACATGCGCTTGCTCAGCCCCCATGGTGACGATGCCAAGTTCCCTACTCTTTTGTACAACCAGTTGGATGGAGTCAGCCACGAGGTTGTCGGTGATCGTGTATAGGGCGTCGGTTCGACTTACAAGATTTTCAAGTGCCTGAGGAACGTCATTGACCGTGGTGATACCGACCTCGACAATCTCAAGTCCGAGCTCTTCTGCTGCTTCCTTGGCCCAGCGAATCTGGACTTCAGAATTGACTTCACTGGTATTGAACAGGATGCCCACTTTTTTCACATCAGGTTTGAGTGTTTTTAAGAGTTGCAGTTGAAGGGCAACCGGTGTTTTGTCACTGGTGCCTGTAATCGGCTCGCCCGGTGCCTCAGCAGATTTGACCAGTTCCGCTTCCACAGGATCCGTCACAGCGGTAAAGACGATAGGAACATCACGTCCGGCCGCTTTTGCTGCCTGGGCGGAAATGGTGGAGATCGCAAAGACAAGATCTTTTCCCTCACCAATTGATGAGCCGATGGCCGCATTGGTCGAAGAATCCGTCTGCGCATTTTGATAATCGACCTCTACTTTTAGTCCCTGCGATTCGAGTTCTTCCAGGAACCCCTCTCTTGCCGCATCTAATGCCGGATGCTCGGCGATCTGGGTAATCCCGATCTTAAATACTTTTTCTTCATTTTGCTTTGCCGGTGCACAGGAGCTAAGAAGCACGACACCTAGCAACAAAATCGCTACTAATTTTTTCATTTTTTCCTCCTGAAATATAAAAACCTCCATCTCTACATTCATAGAGACGGAGGTAATTTCCGCGGTACCACTCTAGTTATGGCATAGCCATCACTCATTCAGACCTAACAGTCCTATCCCTTTTAACGGCGGGCTCCCGGAATCGTCTACTTGCTTGGGCTTTTGACGAAGCAGCTCAAAAGTGTATAGTCCATATCTCCGCTAATTGTCAGCTCGCACCTGCCGCCGACTCTCTGGTTTTATAGCCAGTAGATATCTTTCTCTTTCTCACAGCCAATTTTGTTTTATGATATTGGACTCATCTTAAGACCATCATCTGTGTTTGTCAAGGGCTATTTTTAAACTTTTTGTCGAATCTGTTCATTCTTTATCCATTTGTTACAGAAAAGAGCGATCAAAAATGAGTAGAAAAGTACTTAAAAACGCAAAGATTTTCCCTGCCACTTATAGAAAGAACACATCATTCTTTTTCAGCTTGCTTCTTCCTCTGTTTTCTAAAAGGGAAGTCTTTACCAGGTAGAAGATCTTCTGGTCGATTTTTTGGGGGCACCACCATCCGATCCTGCACAAACCATTTGACAACGAGATCGCTAGAAAAAAACGACATCATAAGTACATGATGGTCACGCACTTATTAGAACTCCATCAATTGATCGTTTTTTGATATAAAGAGCGGTGTTTCAGTTGATAGTTCATCCGAAAGGTCACATAGCCTCTTCATCCGGCTGATGGATGCCAAATTCATTGCCTTCTGTATCCTGATAATATCCCTGCCACGCCATACCGGGAAGCGCATGCTTTCCAAACACCACTTTCCCGCCGGCTGCTAGGATCTTCTCATGCGAAGCATCATAATCTTCCACTAACAGGGTGCATACATAGGAGTTATAGCCTTCAATAAATTCTTCAAGAGGTTTCTCCCGCTTCATCATGCCACCGTTGATACCATGCTCTTCGTCGGGCCCCGTGATGATACCGTAGTAAGGAGATCCGGCAAATTCAGAGTAGTCTTCATACGTCCATCCAAAAGCGTCCGAATAAAAGGTTTTGCAACGCTCTACATCATCAGCATAGATTTCAAAGTGCACTACGCGGCTCATATGTTCCTCCTTCTATTTGATGATTCTTCTATACCCATGGAGAGAGCGTTACTTTCGCTCCTTGCAAAAAAGAAGTGGAAGATGTCGATAAAAGAGGACCCAGATGAGAAGAAACAGTCCCACGTAGATCGTGAGGAGAAACAATGGTTTGGCGACAACGCTACTCAAGATCGTAAATGCTGTCCCCTGCCCTCCGGCTGTATACCCGTAGTCATAGCCATAGAGTGCATGAAGAACAAGACTTGGTATGAGAAGAATGACGACCGGGATCATTGCGCGCCAGTGGTCAAAGACTTTCGGTTGATAGTAACCGCTCATCCATAAAAGAAGTGCACCGAAAATCATGAGGAAATGGTACAGCAGCGATCGAATGGCGACAAAACTTACAAAAGGCCAGGCGTTCAGGTGATAGTTAAAAACAAAACCCATGATGCCGCTGATGAGTCCCACGGTGGCGACATGGGCAAGCGCCATCTGCTTGAAGAAGCCCGGTCGTGAAAAGACACCGACCGGAAGGAGCATCCAAAAAAGAGAGCATAAATACAGAGGGAGCGTCGACGCGTAGTGAAACTTTCCGTAAGTCATCCACTCCCAGAGCCAATACGCCGGATCAAACCATACGATCAACACCGCTAGCCCACAGAGCCAGCGCTCCACTTTCTCTCTTCCACCTCTTGCGACATACTGGCTAAGAAGAGGCGCCATAAGTGCCGTCAAAGCGATAGACATGAGATGCGCAGGCTTAAACATCCTTCCCTCCTGCTCAGCACGTGGTAAAGAGGCCTATCAGACGAACAAAGCAGCAAAACGATACAAAAGCTCTTGCGTTGGGTCTCTTCCTCTCACGCTTAACTTTTTGTTTTGCATATCCTTCATGTGCTGATGACGACGGATTGTAAAAACAAAGTAGGACTCTCTAGCGGAAGATATCCATCTTTTCTATGCGGTCGAATGCTTCATTTACGGTATCGATCCCTACCGTCACCGCAAAGCGCAGATATCCTTCTCCGTTTGCTCCGAAGGTACTCCCTGGAAGCACAAGGACATGCGCTTCTTTTAAGATTCGATCTGCAACTTCTACTGAAGATAACCCCGTCGCCTGAATATTGGGAAATAAGTAGAAGGTCCCTTTTGGAGGCAGCACGCTCATGTTGTTGAGCTTTTGTATACGCTCGTAAGCAGTAAAGACACGATGCCTGAATTCCTCTATCATCGGGGGTTGGATCTCATCTCTTAGCGCAAGCGCGTGTATCGCTGCTCGCTGCGAAATAGAGGGGGCAGTAAAGACATTGGCCTCATTGATGTTTTTCATCACATCAATGGCGCCAGGAGTCGAGAGGATGTATCCGACCCTCCACCCTGTCATCGCATAGTTTTTAGAAAAGCTCCCGAGAGTGATCGTGCGCTGCTTCATCCCAGGAAGCGTGGTGATGGGAAGAAAAGGTTCCGTAAAGCTGAATTTCGTATAGATATCGTCGGCAATGACCAGAAGATCGTGTTCGATGGCAACCTCTGCGATCTCCATCAGCGTTTTTTTAGAGAGAGAAGAACCTGTCGGATTGTGCGGGGAATTGATGAGAATGGCTTTTGTCCGATTGGTAATCAGTGAACGCAGCTTTTTCACATCGTACTGATAGTCCTGAGCTTCTTCGAGCTCAAGCATCACCGGCACGCCGCGTGCCAGGCGAATCTGCTGAGGATACGGTGTAAAAAACGGCGAGGGGATAATGACTTCATCCCCATCATCGAGGATCGCCTCCATCACCAACCACATGCCGTGGCAAGCGCTTGTCGTCACCAAGATCTCTTCGGTCGTCAGTTGATAGCCGTACTCATCCTGAAAGTAATCTCTGATGGCGGCGCGCAGCTCCGGGTCACCGTAAAAGTTTGTGTAGTGCGTGTGCCCAGCCTTCGCATCTTCAAAAGCTGCTTGAATAATGCGCTCGTCTGTCGTGATATCAGGGTCACCTAGGCTGAAATTAATCAGGTCGTCATAGCTTTTCAAAAGATCTCCGCTGGCTCCCATAGCCGTCGGCACCAAGTTCCAGTATCGTTTTGAGATATAAGGTGATTTCATGGGCTTCTCCTATGCTGTCAAAAATAAGTGAATGTGAGCGATCTTAGCAAAAGGGTTCTTTCTTATGATCTCATATTTTCCCATTGTGTACTATGTAATTGTTAAGACGTGATCCACTTTCACCTTGAAGGGATAAAAAAACACCGACACGGTGTCAACCATGTCGGTGTACACTTTACTGCGAAGCTCTTTTAGATGCTTCTTGCTAGGCGAAAACCTGCCTTTGTCGCTTCATGCACCTTCTTGCCTTCAAAGCTGTCTCCTATATTGTATATTTCAGGAGCTACTCGCTCTTTTTGTGCCTGGAAAAATGGTTCTTCATTGGCCTTTCCACCCATCGCTAGGACGATAATATCCGCGGAAATAGCTTCCTGACGAGTCTCATTTCCCGGTGTTTTCGCCAGTGGATTCTCAATGTTTTCAGGTAGAATCGGCGTCCAGGTGTCATAGGGATCCGGAACATGCTTGCTGGTATTCCTTTCCACAAGCGCTTTCCCCTTGACAAACGACGTCAGCTTTGTGCAGTTATACAGTTTGACGCCGCCTTTTTCCATATAATGCAAGAGGTGGCCACGGTTGGCCGTGCATATGCCAAGCATGATCTCAGGCAGCATCTCGATGACCGTGACGTCTTTCTTGTGCTCATAGGTGAGCCAATACGCCGTCTCACAGCCGACGACCCCACCGCCGACCACCAAGACTTTTTCAGCGTCTTTTAGTAGCTCGGGTTGATTGAGTAGCTCAGTGGCCTGTACTGTGCGGACCAGATCAATCCCCGGAATCGGGATGTCTGCGTCCTTTGTGCCGATGGCAAAGACGACGGCGTCAAATGCTTCTTTCTTTAGGAGTTTGCTATCCGCCTCCGTATTATAGTGAACTTTCAACTTATTATCTTTAACGGCTTCATCCACCCTGCCTTTTAAGTATTGCAAATAGTTGCGGATGTCGTACTTGATCTCCGGCACACAGCCCGGCACGATGCGTCCTCCGATGCTGTCCGTCTTTTCAAACAGTTCCACTTCGTGGCCTCGTTTGATCGCTTCGAGAGCAAAAACTACACCGGCAGGACCGCCACCTACAACACCAATACGCTTCGACTGTTCAGCAAGAGCCGGCAGTTGCGGTATCACATCTTCAAATCCTGTTCTCGGATTGACAGCGCACTGCGGATGCCCGCCTTCTACAAACTCATTGATACATGCTTCCTGGCATCCGATACAAGGGCGGATCTTCTCCACTTCCCCACTAAAGGCTTTGAGAGGCCAGTCCGGATCACACAGGAGCGGTCGCCCTAGCATGATCATGTCGCACTTGCCCTCTCGGAGTGCCTTTTCCGCCACGTCCGGATAGCCGAGCTTTCCTACCGCTACGATTGGCACTTCTACGCCAGCGTTTGAAATGACGCGGTGTTCTTTGAAATAATCTTTCGTCGCCTTTGCAATATCGATAAAACAGCCGGCAGGCATCCCCGCGGGAGGATGCGGCAACCACCAGTTATCATAGCAGCCCAGATCCACATCAAAGATGTCTACACCTGCTTTTACGAGATTGGCCATGTACTGCAGCGTATCGTCGATGCTTCTTCCTTTTGTGAACTTAGATAGCGACGAGACCTGATGCATCTTCTCTCCATACGTCTCATTGAGCGCCAGCGACAGATCGATGCGATACATGATCGGATAATGTGGGCCGACTCTCCTGCGGATTTCTTTGATGATATCAATCCCAAACTGTTGCCAGTCAGCGTATCTTCCTATTTTTCTTCGGTTAAATGCAGGCGACGTCATCTGATCGAGTAAATAGCCTTCATGCCCGTGAAGATAGACGCCATCAAGCAGACAGTGCTTGGCATCTGCTGCCGCCTGACCCATGTTCTTGACGATCTTTCGAAGTCGACGGTCTGTCAATGGAAGACAGGGAATTTGAGGGATGTAGAAGTTGGGATTTAAAGAAGAAGATACGGGGAACTTATATTGTTCAATGAGACACTGCGGATTTCCCACACGCCCAAGCCCTGCGGTGAGCTGTATAAAGATCTTGCTTCCATAGGCATGGACACCTTGCGATAGATCTCGCCAACCGGCGAGCACGGTCCGGCTCCGATCTATCCGAGGAAAATACGTCAGTTTGTCTTTTTCTGTCACCGAGTGATCGATGCCATGACTGACCGGAATCAAGCCTGTCGTAAGAAGTCCCGTGCCACCCTTTGCGCGGGCAAAGAAGTATTCGAGCATCTTCTTATTGGGCCTTCCGGTCTCTTCACACATGGTGATGTTTCCCATAGGCGCCATGACAATGCGGTTTTTTACCTGCATGCGATTGATGCGGATCGGAGAGAAGAGCATATCGTAAGGATACAGCTCTTTACTCATCTGCGCTGCGCCCTCGCAAGGTTGCTTGCTCTCCTTTTGAAACCAATTGCCATAGCTGTCGATGAGATCTTGAATCAGTTCGTCTTTATGTAGCGTAGAATTTGACATAATGTTCCTTTCCGAGCAGCGACTCCTCCCTCTTTGAGAAAGGACAGCCGACACTCTAGCAGTAGACAGAGTTGTCATTTATATGATCAATGATGCAACTTTTCCAGATATAACACAAGAAAAACAGTTGGCTTTCTTATCTAAAGCCTTGGTTCTTCACCGCGTGCCGACACACATGCTAGACGTACATTAAGGATCTGGTCGCCGTGGTGTGATGACGAAGCACTCAGCCTCGAAATCCAACATATCCAGTGGTGAACTGCCAGACGTTGTCTTACACATAGTTCATTGAGTTACCTTATTATTGAGACATTCAACAAGTAATAACTGTTTCTTTGATTATATCGTATTGAGCACAGTTTGTCTGACAAACTGCAAAGATGTATGCGAAAAACCTCTCTCACAACACGTGGAATACCCTCACTGTGAAGGGACGGCAAACCCATGATGCGCATGTCGGTTGGCTCGATAAAACGATGTTCACTGTTCTTTAATCGGTTGAATCGTTTTATGCATCGAACCTCTTTTATTGTATCTGAAACGGATAGCAAGCATAAAGATCTGATAAAAAACCCTGAGATTGTTTGCGCTCTCTCTCCCGTGCTTATATACTTATCTGAGAAACGTATCAGAAAGGATTCCCATGATCTACGACCTGGTCATTGTCGGAGGCGGCCCTGCGGGTGCCATGTTTGCTTCTTTGCTCGATGAGAGCAAGTCCGTTCTTCTCATCGCAGGAGACGGTAAAGAAAAGACGTGCGGAGGCCTCCTCTCCCCCGACGCACAGATGCTTTTGGCTCGTCTAGGTAGAACCCTTCCAAAATCTGTTCTGGTTGATCCGCAGATTTTTAGTGTCCGTACCATAGATCTTCAGACAGGTCACGAGCGCACCTATGGCCGCCATTATCTCAACATGAGCAGGCTGGCTTTTGATCAGTGGATGCTCTCTTTTGTCCCTCCTCATGTAAAAATCATGCGCGGTACCGTACACTCGATCACTTCTCATCCTTCGGGCTTTGAGCTCAAAGGCAGAGAGAACGGGGAGAATGTCGTTGTCCAAGCGAGGCAGCTAATCGGAGCCGATGGCGCCGGATCCCTTGTTCGCAGAACCTTTTTTCCACCTCTGGAGACGCAAGAGATGGTTGCGTTTCAGCAGTGGTTTCCCGCTGAGAAAGAGAACCTGCCTCCCCTATACACAGCATTGTTTGACGATGAGACTTCTCCCGCCTGTTCTTGGACGATCCAAAAAGAGGTGTTTGTTCTCTTTGGCGGCATCTTCCCACAAGAAAACGCAAAAACACGCTATGAAAAGCAGAAAGAGAAGCTCCGAACATTCGGATTTCATCTTCAGGACCCTGTAAAGAGTGAAGGCTGCAAAGTACTGTGGCCTCGTTCGAAGAGGAGTTTTCAGTGTGGCTCCCAGAATATTTTTCTCATAGGTGAGGCGGCAGGATTCATCAGTCCCAGTTCCTTTGAAGGCATTAGCTATGCGATCGAAAGTGCCCTATGTCTTCATCAAGCGTTGGCTTCCTCTCAGCCACTGGAAACGTATCGCAGACTGACCAAGAAAATGCGCTCCCGCCTTCTATCTAAGCTGATCAAAGCGGGCGTCATGTATACGCCTCTTCTACGCTCCCTTGCATTAAAAAGCGGTCTGACAAGTATGACTCTGCAAGAAGAAAAGGACCAGTGAGGTCCTTTTTTTATGCGCTCATCAAGATATTTCGCGGTCGAAGGCGCAGGATGTAGAGCACCGGCAGCAATGTAGACACAGCAACAGCGCCCATGCTGACGAGAAAGTACACGAGAATATACGCTGGTGAGAGCCGAATCGTATAGGCGTTTACGACATCCTCGGCAGTGATGTCATTTTGCAAAAATGTCTCTGAGGATGATCCACCGTAGTGGATCACCACCGGGCCTTCTGTTTCCTTTTCCAACTGTGTCGAGACCATCGCTTGGGAGAGACTCGAAGCGATCATCATTCCCGTAAAGACAGACAAGACCAAGCCGATAAGCGTGATCATCAGCACTTCTGTCAAAATCTGCTTGACTACGTTTGCCCTCTTCTCTCCGAGCGAGAGATAGACGCCCAGTTCATGCTTGCGTTCGCGAAGAAACAACAGGACCACCAGTGTCACGATCAAAACGGAAGCTCCGACCGATGCAGAAAGAACGTAACCGGCTATTTTTTTCATCTGCTCGACAGGAGCGGCAATCTCCTTATAATCGTCGCTCGCCGTCACCAAGGTAAACATGTCCGGAAGAAACGGAGCATTTTCTTCTTTAAATCGCTCCATGTCATCTGGGTCTTTTAGGACATACACCGTCTCATACCACGTCTGTTCTTCTGATCGTTCGACCCCACCATAGAGCTCCGGGTTCGCCTCCGCACTTCTGCGAAAGATGTCCTGGTTCAGATCAATAATGTATCCATTTGGCATATATATTGTATTTGCCGTCTCTTTTTCGACCCATGCCTGTTGGTGTTTCTCTACCTCACTTTTTGCGCTCTCTTGCGTCTTCGCTTCAGAACATGTCTGTGATGTGACGATTCCGATGACTTTGACGGGATTGTCGATGTGATCGATTAGAGTGAGCGTACCCGTCGTAGGATCCATGTGATGTTGATCGAATACGTAATGGGTCAACACGACCGTATCGTTCACCTGAATCCCGTTTTGTTCTGCCAAACTCTGAGAGATGATGGCGACGGCTTCCCCATTTTTTATCTCTTCTTCCGTGAACACGCGTCCAGAGGTCAAATTTAATTTCCCTTCTTCGATGGCAAGCACCTTATGGTAGTGGACGCCTCGAAGAGTAAAAGCATAGTATTTTTCAAGCGCATTTCCTGAAAAACCGACCCGCGTCTCCAGAAGAAAAGGAGGTACATATTCTTCTAGCTGCGAAGATCCCGTCACGATAGAGGTGGAATAGTCGTAGTATTTTACATATCGAGAGTTCCCGATCGAGCGAATCACATCGAGCGAGGGGGCTGCAATAGAGGGCATCTCTTCTGGATGGTCTGCATATTCCTGGAACATCGCATGGAGTTTGTCGTTATCTATGCTCATGACGACCGCTGCCCCTAGCTCTTGTTTTATCTTTCTCTCAACATTTGTTGCGGCTTGCTGAACCGCAATGGCTCCTGCGATGGCATTACCTAAAATCAGGACAATAAAGAAGAGCAGAAGAGATTTTCCTGTTCTTCGGGTGATACTCAGCCAAGCGCGCCTGACAACACTCATGTCGATTTCCTTTCCTACTGGGAAGAGGCACAAGCTCTGTGCTCGAATAATTTTTTAGCAACTTTATTATATCATCTGGTTTAGAGGGCCTTTTGGCATCGCCTCTGTTTTCTATGCGACGTGGGTATCAGTAAAACGGAAGGAGATGTTATGACCTATCGTCAATTGCCCAAGACCATGTATACCGATATCCACCCTACGCCGGTAAAGGCACCGGAGTTGGTGGTGTTTAATGATGAACTGGCGGCAGAACTGGGGCTTGATACGACCCTTTGGAAGCATGCCGACCTGCTGGCAGGAAACGTGGTGCCGGAGGGTTTCACGCCGATCGCTCAGGCGTATCTCGGCCACCAGTTCGGATACCCTGCGATGCTCGGAGATGGCCGAGCCATTCTCCTCACAGAGATCCTTACTCCCGATGGAGAGACATTTGATATTCAACTAAAGGGATCGGGGAGAACCCCATATTCCCGCAGGGGTGACGGCCGCGCCGCCATCGGCCCGATGCTTCGAGAGTATTTGATCAGTGAGGCGATGCACGCTCTGCGCGTTCCCACTAGTAGAAGTCTCGCCGTCGTCCTGACAGGAGAGCCCGTGTATCGCGAGAGAGCATTGCCCGGTGCGATTTTAACTCGTGTGGCCTCTAGTCATCTTCGTGTAGGGACGTTGCAGTATGCAAGAACGCAGGATGTCGTCAAAGAAGTCGCCGACTATGCCATTTCTCGCCACGATCCTCTTTGCGCGCAAGAGTCTGAGCCTTATCTTTGCTTCTTTCAAGAGGTCCTCAAACGACAGGCAAAGCTGATCGCCCGTTGGCAGGCGTTAGGCTTTATTCACGGCGTGATGAATACCGACAACATGGCTCTGAGCGGAGAAACCATCGACTACGGCCCCTGCGCCTTTATGGATACCTATCGCTCCGATCAGGTCTTTAGCTCCATCGATCAGACCGGACGCTATCGATACGCCAATCAGCCTCCCATTGCCAAATGGAATTTGGCGCGCATGGCCGACGCCCTGATTCCTCTGATTGACCAAGAGGAAGAACAAGCCATTGAGCGTCTCCTTGAAGTCCTCAATACGTTTGAAGATCACTACCATGGCGCCTGGAGACAAGCATTTGGAGATAAGCTTGGACTAAAGAATGTGTCCACAGAAGATGACATTCTGATAAAAAGGTTTCTTTCGCTTCTTGAAAACGAAGAGAAAGACTTCACGAACACATTTATCGAGCTAAGTGACAACCCGGTGCACTCTGTGTTCAGCGGTGAAGAAGGGCACAACTGGCATAGGAAATGGATAGAGCAAATAGAGAAAGACGGTTCCTTTGAAAAGGCAAAAGACAGGATGCTCCGCGCTAATCCCCGTGTCATCCCCCGGAACGCCATGGTGGAAGAGGTTCTTCAGCAGGCGCACAGAGGAGACATCCAGCCATTTCTTGAGATGCTCAAGGTGCTCAAAGATCCCTTTGCTAAAGACATTCCCGAAAAGTATATGAAGCCGGCGGACAAAGACACAGACTATGTAACCTACTGTGGAACCTGAGCAAAAAAAGACCCTGCAATATGCAGGGTTTTTCTTTTTTTATTCATCGAGCATGTGCTGGAAGATCCTTCTTGCCAGAGGAGCCGCTCCGGCTGCACCGGTCTGTCCCTCTTCTTCAAGAACGATCGCCAATGCTATCCGGGGATTCTGCGCAGGAGCAAAGCCTACAAACCAGGCGTGGGAATAACCGGAAATGTTTTCTGCAGAACCGGTCTTTCCTGCGACATCGACACCACTGACAGTGGCTGCACCTCCCTCGTTGACGGTATCGACCAGATACTCTGTCAGGGTCCTTGCATAGCTTGGATCGGTGACACGCGAGAGTGCGGAGGGAATGGCGGTGAATGTTGCTACGCCTCTTGGCGAGCGGATTTCCTGTACGATGTTCGGTCGCATCATGACTCCGTCGTTTCCAATGGCTCCAATCGCCAAGGCCATGTTGAGCGGAGTGACGAGTGTATCACCTTGTCCAAAGCCTGCTGCCGCCAATTCATTGGGCGACATATTTTCAATATCGTATGCTTCGCTTCTAGAAGTATAGAGCTCAAAAGGAATTCCCTGATTGAAGTAGAATCTCTCGGCCACTTCTTGTAGAAGCGCTTGCCCGACTTCCGTACTCTTCTTTGTAAAATACGTATTTGCGGAGTACATCAGCGCATGCCGCAGATCGAGATCGCCATGCACCGCTTGCAGGTAATTATAATACGTATATCCTTCGATCGTCTGCTCTCCGGTATCATGATAATCCTGATCAATGCCTGACTCCATGATGCTGACAGCCGTGATCACCTTCATGATGCTTCCGGGCGTATAGAGTCCCTGTGCAGCGCGGTTAAGAAGCGGCGCCGTCTCATCTTCAATGATCTCCTCCCAGAGGTCATTGATCTCGTTTGCGTTAAAACTGGGGCGCGACACCATCGCTTTAATGGCGCCGGTTGATGGGTCAAGGACCACAATGGATCCCCTATGCCCTTCCAATAGGTCATAGCAGTATAGCTGCAATTCGTCATCGATGGTCAGATAGATGTCATTGCCGACTTGACCTTGAACAATTTCTTTCAGCCGCCCGAACAGGTCATCCTGCGATACACCTAAGAGCGTGTTGTTATAGAGTCGCTCCAATCCGCTCTTTCCGTATTGCTCGGAGTTGTAGCCAATAATGTGCGCATACGAGCGGGGATTGTCTAAAAGATGCATGGTGTCATCGACAGTATAGGTCAGCGCCGTTCCGTCGGTATCGAAGAAATTTCCCCTCTTGATCAGCGTTTCGTCAAAGTAATTGCGTCGATTGTAAGAATTGTCGACGATCTTTGGACCGACGAATAACTGAAAGTATACGAGATACAGACTCAGCGCAAGAAAGAGCGCCGTCATTGTATATA
>DUVM01000049.1 GCA_012841045.1 Tissierellia bacterium
AAAGGACATCTATGCCTTTGATAGCCGCGGCATACTTCGGCGAGACAAAGCGGATCAATATACGTCAGTAAAAGCAGAGATGGCCTCCATGTCAAACCCGGATTCGCTCGAACTTAGCTTGGAAGAAGCGCTTGAGGGCGCAGACATCTTCATTGGTGTCAGTGTCCCAAGAAGAGTCTCAAAGAAAGATATTTCCTCCATGAGTAAGGATGCCATCGTCTTCGCCCTGGCAAATCCCGAGCCAGAAATCCATTATCAAGAAGCGATAGAAGCTGGGGCAGCCATCGTAGCGACAGGCCGAAGTGATGCACCCAATCAAGTCAACAATGTCCTCGCGTTTCCGGGCTTATTCCGGGGAGCCCTGCAGGTGAGATCGAGAAAAATCACCGAATCGATGAAACTCGCCGCAGCAAAAGCGCTCGCTTCACTCATTACTGAAGAAGAACTGACAAATGAATACATTATTGCCGATCCTTTTGACCCGCGCGTTGCTGAGTGCATAGCAGAAGCTGTGGCGCAAACTGCAGTGGAAGAAGGAATCGCACGAAAAGAGCTGTAAAGGAGAAACGAATGGCAAGAATCAGAAAAATGGGCAGGATTACTCAGCCCCTTGTTGTTGCAGACCCCTATATCACAACCATTCATCACGTGGATGACTATCCTGCAGGGAATGAAGACTTAGGCCCTGTCACACAGGAAGGAAGAGGAAAAGACGGCGAAGGAGTGGAGATGGCTCCCGGAAGATGGCATATGTACTATGGAGAGAAAGTCCCAGGATTCCCGGTTCATCCCCACCGAGGATTTGAGACGGTCACCATTGTACGCCAAGGAACGGTCGATCACCATGACAGCGGCGGTAACAAAGGTCGCTATCAAGCGGGGGACGTTCAATGGATGACCGCAGGAAGCGGCATGCAACATAGTGAGATGTTTCCGCTTCTCAACAAAGAAGGCCCCAATACGTGCGAGCTCTTTCAAGTATGGTTGAATCTCCCACCGGAGAAGAAGTTTGTCGAGCCGGCTTACAAGATGCTTTGGAGAGAAGATATTCCCTCCATTGATCGAGACGGCGTGAAGATTGACATTGTAGCAGGAGAGCTTGAAGGCCTTCGCGCACCGAGTCCTGCGCCCAATTCCTGGGCAGCGGATCCCGAGAACAAAGTCCGCATACTCGTCATGGGGCTAGATCAAGGAGCGTCGTATACACTCCCAGCTGTCAACCACACACTGTTTCGCGGAGTTTACTTTTATGTAGGTGATGAAATCACCCTAGATGATGAACGCTTTGGTGTAAAACAGTATGCTTTTGTCGATGCAGACGAAGAGCTGAAAGTGAGCAATGTGGGAGACACGCAGGCAAAAATATTTGTGCTTGAAGGAGAGCCCATTGGTGCACCGGTAGTGGCCGGCGGACCATATGTGATGAATACAAGAGAAGAAATTTACCAGGCGTTTGCTGACTATCAGAAGACACAGTTTGGTGGATGGCCTTACGACACTGCGGAGCCTGTTCTCCCTGGAGATGTTGGAAGAATGTCTTCAGGCGACATTAAATAGAGAAAAAAATGGAGGGCTATCAATAGCCCTCCACAACCAGTTGCTTGATCCACAGGAATTTTACCAGTGAGATTTTCAAGTTGTCCTTTGGAAAAGGAAATGACTCAGGGATGTAGATACTTATATCTTCTACTTGCTGCACCTCAAATCCTTCAGTGTTATCCGGTTTCCCCGTCCACACGACGGGCCTAGGGCGAGCGGCTCAACCGCTTCCCATGTGCACGTCCATGGTCAGAGAGGTTCCATCTTTTCGAATATATTCGAGTGTTTCTTCGTCGATGCGAATAGCCACGATATCCTCCTTTTTTCAATGATAGGTCCTGTCTATCATTGCTACCCTTTTATTTACGACTGTAATAATCAGAGCGAAGGCGGCGTCTTCTTCATTTTCAAAAAACTGAGGATATCTTGGTATATGAACTCTTTTTTTGGATCCTTAAGAATTTCATGCATCATATGTGGATAGACGATACTGATCATATCCCTATAACCGAGTTGAGACAGAGCCTTCATGGTTCGGTTGATGCCGGGTTTTCCACCTGTTACCAGATAGTCGTACTCACCGGAGATACTGAGTATGGGCAGATGGAGGTGGTGTTTTTTATACGCACCTAGTGTCTCAACCGCTTGGATCAGTTCGAGAACGGTGATCACCTCACAGGGATGGAATCCGTGAAGATAATCCGGATCTTCATCAATGATTTTTCGGATCTCTTCTTCAGTTTTCCTGCGCATAAATCGAAGATTCTTCCATCGTCTACATCCAATGTAGAAATCCGCCATGCGAACAAGAGCCAGACCCAAACCAACAAGTCGGTAGTGCATGACCGTACCGCAGAGAATCAGTTTGTCGATGTGTGCGTCGTACTCTTGGAGATAAGCTCTTGCTATAAGAGTGCCGAGAGAGTGCGCAAACAGATAGAGTGGCGTGTCAGGAAAACGTTCTTTGAGATACTTGGAAATGACAAATTGATCATCTCGAAGTGCGGCAAAGCTACCCATCTTTCCTCTTGGGAATACACTGTCCACCGAATGACCATGTCCACGCGTATCTGAAACCAGTACGGCGTAGCCATGCGATTGAAGAAAACGAGCAAAAGGCTCATATCTGCCTTTATGTTCATGTATGCCATGAATAATCTGCACGATCCCTATGGGGTTTGCATGCGGGTATAGTGTAGCGCTCAACAGGAAGCCATCGATCGGTGAGCGGAGGGTTATATCGAGGACGTCCCTTGTTTTTTCCTCGCGAAATACAGATACCGTTTGTAGCGATCGCAATGCCTTCTCTCGTTTTTTTGCATATGTTCTTTGTCTCTTCCAGGCGGAAATCTGAGGAATTGCAAACACAAGTGCCGGTAGTAGGTTTTTTATAGGAAACGACTTCTTACTTTGTTTCAAAAAGCCTCCTTAGATGCCCTCAACAATTTGCATGGAAGCATCATCTATGATGACAGGGAGTGTGGCTCCTCCGTACGGCATAGCAAGCACAGTGGCATCCTGGCCATGTCGCTGGAGCGCTTCATCAACAGCCTGTTGAGCGTTTGGCTGAGGTTGGAGAAAGATACTGCGCACGAAATCATCTT
>DUVM01000050.1 GCA_012841045.1 Tissierellia bacterium
AGAAGCGCTGATCGTTTTGGTGGCTCGCGTTACCTTGTTGAGCTTTTTCACAGGCAGCGGTGTCAGTTTTCTCTATAGCATGAGTGGAGGTCTTCTCAGTCTTTTGGGAATGAAGTTGGCTCTTCGATATACTTCCCGTGTGTTTTCCCTGATGGGCGTGAGTGTCATCGGTGCTTTTTTACACAACACGGCGCAAATGCTTGTACTGGCAGCCATTCTTGGAAGTTTTACTGTTGCAGTATATTATTATCCGGTGCTTATCCTCGCGGCGGTGGCAACCGGATCCTTGACGGGATTTATCGCTTTACATCTTCACCGTCATTTACTGCGGTTGGGTAAGGTATAATTCCATTGCACTCATGAAGCTGTTTTACAACCTAATGCATTAAAAAAAGTGAGCTACTTGAGCTCACCTTTTTGATTAGCAGGTTACAGTGGTTTGATGGTTCCAGCTTCTAGCCCTTTTTTGGCTAGTATTCCTTTTTTCTTGTAGATTCTCAGAAGATTCTCTTCAAATTTGACGGTTCGAAAGACATAGACGGTGTATCCTTCGACTTCGTACTTTTCAAAGTGATGTGGGTTTTGCGGAGGACCCAGTTGCACCTTCGCCTCCGTAATGACAATGCATCCACCGAATAGTTCAATGTCTACCGTCAGCGTGTCCACTTCGTGTTTTTTTAGATACGCTTTGGCAGAATCTTCAATGACAATCCGCAGTTCGCTACTCACGGAGACGTTTGCTGGCGCGTGAGGCGAGGATGATAGCAAGAACCAGAAGCGCTGAAGCAATCACCATAAGGATCGGGTTTCCTGTCGTTGAAAGAGTGATCGCATTGTTGTAGATGAGAAGCAGTAGCGCCAGGATCGTGACAGTAAACATGAAGATCATCGGAAGGATAATCATCTTGTTATTCTTACCTTGTTTCTTCAGCCAGACGGCGACTGCCAGAAGAGCTAGGGCCGCCAGGAGCTGATTGGCGCTTCCGAAGATGGGCCATACTTTTGCATAGCCGGTGAGTCCAAGGGCGCCGCCAAAAGCAACAGTAATTGCTGTCGCCACATACATGTTAGAGATGGGCGTTCGTTTAATCTGTCCGGTCTTTTCATCTATGGAGGAGAAGAATTCCTGGAAGACAAAACGTCCGATACGTGTCGCCGTATCTAGTGACGTCAAAGCAAAGGCGCTGACGGCCAAGGCGACAAAGGTCTGTCCAATATCGTAGGGAAGACCAAAAGCGGTCATAAAGGTCACTACGCCATTGGCAAAGACCAGGGTAGGTGAGGCAAATTCCGAAAATTCCGCTTGTGTGAGGAAAGCGGCGGTTATCAGAGCGACGACGGCCAGCGCACCTTCAATGAGCATGGAGCCGTAGCCGATGAGCTTAGCATCACGTTCGGTATTCAACTGTTTCGAGGTCGTACCCGAAGAAACCAGGGAGTGGAATCCACTGATTGCTCCACAGGCGACAGTGACAAACAGCATAGGAAATAAGAATCCGCCGGATGTCTTAAATCCTGTGATCGCAGGAAGCTGCACAGAGGGGCGATAAATGAAGACGCCGATAATCGCACCGAGCATCATGGCGTACAGTAAGAAAGAGTTCAGATAGTCACGCGGCTGTAGAAGAATCCATACCGGAGCCACCGAAGCGATGTAAATGTAGACGAGTATTACTGCCCACCATACACCGGCAGAGGCGGAAATCGGGAAAAGGATGCCCAGCCAGATGCAAAGGAAGAGAATGCTCACACCGAAAATGGTTGTCAGCCACAAGGGCAGATTGGTCCGTTGATTGATCAGACCGAAGGCGACAGCGAGAATAATAAACAACAGAGATGTAGTGGCGACGGCGCCGTTACTGACAAATGTCGAAACGATGATGTTTGCAAATGCCGCTACCACGAGGATGAGTGTCAGCCAAGAGAAGATATCAAACAGCTTTTTCTCTGTCTGGCCGACGCTACTTTGGATGACTGCTCCGATCGACTGGCCTCTGTGGCGAATGGATGCCAACAAGGAGCCAAAGTCATGGACGCCTCCAAAAAAGAGACTTCCCAGCACAACCCAGATAAATACGGGAACCCATCCAAATACGGATGCTAGGATTGGGCCGGTGATAGGACCGGCACCGGCGATCGAGGCAAAGTGGTGTCCGAGCAATACAGCTTTTCTTGCAGGGACGTAGTCTACCCCGTCGGCCAGTTCATGTGCTGGTGTAGGGCGAGAGGGGTCAATGCCCCACTCTTTAGCGAGCCATGAGCCATATGTTACGTAGCCGATAATTAAAAGTACAACTCCAACGAGCAGAATTACAATGGCCATAGTAATTCCTCCTTAATTTATTTCTCAAGAACAAAATGATACTTTTTGTCCCTAAGATCTCTGGAAAAGGTGGCACTTTTGGCATCCTGCGCCACGAGGATCAGTCCGGCTTTGAAGGTGCCTTGCAGTCCGAAACGAAAGTACTTTCTGTATTTATACTTTTTTACAAAATCAATCAATTCCGGACTGATCTGATGAAGACGGACAATGAGGATGTGGTCGCTACTCATATGTTCTGCATTGGGATCGGTTATTAGTAAGGATTCCTGGACAAATGTCTCCATCAAAAACTGAAGCTGAGCCAGTGTCAATGCTTCGGCTTGGTATAGATTGAAGTACTCGAAGTTGTCGTAAGCATACAAGACGTTTTTCTTCTGCAGTACGTATTTTTCGTTTCTTCGATGCATTTTTGCATGAAAATCCACGCAAAGACTTCCTAATTCTTTATCTTCTTCAAAGTCAAAATAGCCGAGGAGGCGATCCATCAGCATTTTTTTGTATACGTCTCTGTCCATTCTTACCTCAACGAAATAATATCACAAATTATAAAACTTGTTAATATCTGCGCAGATATTAAATGAAAAATCTCATGCATTATGAACTTTCCACAGGCGAAAAATCATGAATTAATTGATACAAAGGATTGTCTGAGGCTAAGAAAAGCTAAAAAGCGGATTCTTAGAAGAAGGTTCTGAAAGAGTGAGGAGGAGTTGCTTGTATGAGAAAGGCAGCTTTATGACGATCGTTTTTTATGGTAGGAAATGTCGTTTTTCTTCTAGGTGAATTACCATAACAAGTGCAACACAAAGCTCATAATAGTCCCTGTGGTAGGATGTAAGTAACCAAACGAACATCTGAACCAAGGAGATATTATGAGCTACCATCATCTTACCATAGAAGAGCGGGGTCTGATCGCCCAGTATCACAAGAGCAGACTAAGCATCCGGTC
>DUVM01000008.1 GCA_012841045.1 Tissierellia bacterium
GCTGACTTTTTACTATACAGGGAAACGAAGCATTTGGCAATGATTGAAACCATTACTTCTTCGTTAGGCGAGTTGTAATATAAAGTGAAACACTAAAAACACAAAACCCATAGGTTTTCTCTGTTAAACTATATTCACCACAAAGATAGAAACGGAGATCCCCTATGAGCCACTCTTATTGTATCAGAAGACGCCAAAAAGGCCTACACCTTACCTTTGAAGAACGCGAAGAACTGGAATACGTCGTCACTCAAAATCGCCGAGCAAGAAAGTCCGAACGTCTTACACAAAGCCAGATGGCACAGCGTATGGGTGTCAGTAAAGCGACGATCTCCCGTGAGCTGAAGCGGGGCCGTGTTATCCTTGTCGATTCAGAGCTGCGAGAGTTTGTCAGTTATTCCGCCATGGTCGCTCAAGACGATTATGACTACCATGCCACAGCCAAAGGAGCGCAACTCAAAATCGGCGCCAATAAGGCACTGGCAGAACGCATCGAAGCTCTGATTGTCGATGAGGGATACTCCCCCTATGCCACGGTTCAACGCTTACGCGAGGAGGGTTGGTCACAAGACGACTCTCTCCATTGGCGCACGCTGTATCACTACATTGAGAAGGGGGTTTTTGAGCGCTTAGAGAAATGCCACCTTCCTCGCAAAGGAAAGACATCGAAGCGTCGTTATACCCGAATCCAACGACGGATTCGTGACCCTCACGCCAAGCGCATCGATGATCGACCAGAGCAAGCCAATGATCGCTCCGTGTTTGGTCATTGGGAAATGGACTGCATGGAGTCCGGCAAAGGAAAGTCCCGAGCTTGTCTTCTCGTCCTGGTCGAACGCCATACTCGTAAGACCCTTGTTTTTAAGATGCGTGCCCAAACACAAAAAGAAGTGCAAAGCGTACTGGACCGGCTCGAAAAGAAACTGGGTGCCCGACGATTCCGGGAGATGTTTTTAAGTATCACTGTGGACAATGGAAGTGAATTTTTGGATTGGCGGAGTCTGGAGTGTTCTAGTGCGAGTCAGCGTAACATCAAGCGGACAGCGGTTTACTTTTGTCACCCGTATCACAGTTGGGAACGAGGAACCAATGAGCAAGTCAATGGACATCTGAGACGGTTCATTCCCAAAGGATGCGATATCGCGCAGTTCTCCCAACGTCAAATCACAGAAATCGCACGCTGGCTCAATGCTTATCCCAGAAAAATACTCGGAGGCCGATCTGCGAACCACTTGGCCCCCCATGATTTACTAGTTTTTGCCTAAATCATGATAGTTTGTGAATACTGTTTATTGAGTCGTTGTTTCACTTTTTCTTGCAATTGGCTGAGAAGAAAGATCTTTCTCTTATTTCCAGCTGCTTTATGAAAAAAGGCGACAGATGCAGATGCTTATTTGACCCTAGCCCTTTGCAAAGAGACTCTCTTTGTCCCCTCTTGGACACTTTGGGAACCTACCTCTTCAAAGCGGTATTTCCTGTGAAAATCCATGGAGATCTGATTTGGCGGTTCGACGTTGATTTCTGCACAGATGAAATCGACTCCTAATCTAGCGGCTTCAAGAAACAGTTTCTCGTACATCTGTGACGCCACCCCTCGCTGACGGCAGCCCTCTGCGACGACAATCCGATCGATATAGAGAAAGTTATCGTATCGGGCATCGAAC
>DUVM01000051.1 GCA_012841045.1 Tissierellia bacterium
ATAGCCAAAGCCCTGATCCCCTATGTCTTCTTTTGCTATCTCTCCGTAGACAGCGCCTTCCGCTGAATACAATTTGTCATCGATCAGCAAGGTGACAGCACAGGTAAAATGTGCCGTTCTATCTGCTTTGTCCTCCATCTCTCGCAGAAGGAGCTTCCGCTTGACAGAAAAAGGTGCTCGACCGCCAAAGCGGGATGAGTGGATCCCCGGTCGATTGTCAAGGGCGTGAATGCAGAGCCCCGAATCATCGCCGATGATCGGATCGTACGTGAACTGACGCAGCGTCTCTACTTTGATGCGGGCGTTATCTAAAAATGTCTCACCGTCTTCGTGAATATCCAACTCATCAAGCCCCAGGTCTTCTAAACTCATCAGCTGAACATTCCAGTGGCGCAAAATGTATTTGAATTCCTTCATCTTACCAGGATTGTGTGTAGCTACGACGATAGGCTTCAAAGCTTTCCTCCTGTTTGAGCAGTATCTCTTCAATCCCCTTCCGGGCTGATGCCAGCATCCGGATCAGTTCTTCTTCCGAGAAAGTTCCTCCCTCTCCGGTCCCCTGTACTTCTACAAACTCCCCTTCTTGCGTCATGATGACGTTGAAGTCAACCGTTGCACGGACGTCCTGATCATAGCTCAGGTCACAGACGATACGCCCGTCCACCTTCCCCACGCTCACCGCGCCGACAAGGCCCGTAAAGGGGTCGTCTTCAAGAAATCCATTGTCGAGCAGTCGGTCGACAGCTAGGCGCAGGGCGAGCGCAGCGCCGCTGATGGCGGCTGTGCGGGTCCCTCCGTCTGCCTGCAGCACATCACAATCGACATAGAGAGTCTGTCGTCCCAGTTTGCTAAGATCAATGCAGCTGCGTATTGAGCGGCCGATCAGTCGACTGATCTCGACGGTTCTTCCATCCAACTCACCTGCGGCGGTGCGCCTTTTCTTTCTCACATAGGTAGAGCCGGGAAGCATCGAGTACTCCGCTGTCAGCCACCCTTCTTCACCCTCAATGAAATTTGGCACGCCTTCTTCGGCTTTGACCGTACATAGTACGACGGTGCGACCAAATCGCGCCAAGACGGACCCTTCCGGGTTCTGTGTAAATCCGCAGATAAATTCTATCTCTCTCATATCTATCCCATCACGCGGTAGATCTCATCGACCTCTTTGAGTTCTCGATGGATTCTCTCTCCGCCCCAGTTGATGCGCATGTCAGTTTCCTCCGTAAACGTCCCGATCACACTGGCTTCTATGCCCTCTTCATGTAGCGCATTCAATAGTCCTTGCGCTCGCTGTTCTTCAAGAGAGATGATCATCGCCCCTGAGGAGATCAGTTGATAGACGTCGAGGCCGAAGTGTTCGGCGATCTTTTTCGTCACTGTAGCTAACGGGGCAGCATCTAGCTCAATCGAAAAGCCGATATCTCGGCCGATCACCATTTCACTCAACGCGCCAAGAAGGCCGCCTTCAGTGACGTCGTGCATGCGATTGACTCCGTATTTGATGGCCACTTTTGCCTCTTCTAGGACACTGAGCTGCTCAGCCAGTTGAAGACCTTCTCGGCGCTCTTCTTCGCTCAAATGCGCCAGCTCATCTGCCCGCTCTCTTAGTAAAATCCCTGTCGCTTCCATGGCGATCTTTTTTGTCAAGACAATCGCATCGCCTACCTGTACTCCCGGGAGCACCTTGTCGCAGGTGCCAAAGACGGTGCTGCTGATGACAGGCCTTGTGACAGCGGTGGTCACCTCTGTGTGACCTCCCAAGATCTCGACGCCGATCTTTTTGGCTTCCTGCGCGGCATCTCTGGCAATCTCTTCAATCTCCTCAATCGTCGTGTTTGGAGGCAAAAGGAGAGTCATTAAAATCCCTCGTGGGATCGCCCCGCCCGCCGCAACATCATTGCAAGAAACCAGCACAGCGAGGGAGCCGATTTCCTTAGTGGCGCCCGTAATCGGATCGGTGCTGAAGGCGAGATATTTTGTGTCACACTCATAATAAGCTACGTCTTCGCCCACTTTCGCTTGCGCGTGTTCGTTCCCTTCATTGAGGACACTCAAGACAGAGTGATGCAGTTGATGGGAATTGAGTTTCCCTATTTTCATAACACTTCCCCGATCAGTCGGAGGAACTCCTCCCAGTTTAGTACTTGCACTCCCAGTTCCTGTGCTCGTTGGAGTTTGCTTCCCGCCTCTTCTCCTGCCAGCACGTAGTCCGTTTTTGCACTGACAGAGCTGCTGACCTTTGCACCGCGCGACTCGAGTGTCTCTGTGATGTCGCGTCTTTTTTGCGGAAGGGTTCCGGTGATGACAAAGGTCTTTCCGGAAAAGTCCTGCTTAGCCGGTTCACTAGGCATCATCGCCTTAGGGATACCCAGACGGGTAAATTCATCTAGGAGTGCTTCATTTTCTTCGTTGTGCAGAAACTGTAACACGGAATCTACGGTGCGAGGCCCGAACCCTTCGATCTCCAAGAGATCGGCTTCGGTAGCGCTTCGAAGCTTCTCGAGTGTCTGCATCCGACGCGCCAGATCGCCCGCAGCCACCCGCCCCACATTCTCTATCCCAAGCGCGTTGATAAACCTCGAGAGATCTCGCTCCTTTGAGCCTTCAATCTGTTCAAGCAGTTTGTCAACGCTGCGCTCTCCCCACCCTTTCATCGCTTTCAACTCTTCTTCATATTGTTGTAAGTGATAAATGTCGGTGCTTTTTTTAATCATTCCTTGGCTGATAAGAAACGTCAAATTCTTTTCTCCCAGCCCTTCAATATTCATCGCCTCTCTTGAGACGAAGTGCTCCAAAGCGCGTTGGAGTTTTGCAGGACACTGCGCGTTGACACAGCGGATCGCCGCCTCTTCTTCCAGACGCACAAGATGGCTATCACATGCCGGACAGTTTTCAGGAATCTCCAGCGGCTGGGAATCTTTCGATCTCTTCTCAAAAAGCACCCTGACAATCTGCGGGATGATATCGCCGGCTTTTTCCACTAACACGCGGTCGTGCAGGCGAATGTCTTTTTCCCGGATATATTCTTCGTTATGCAGGCTCGCTCTTGCCACGACAGAACCGGCCAGCTCTACCGGTGTCAAAAGGGCTGTCGGCGTCACCACGCCCGTTCTGCCCACCGTCCACCGAACGCCAAGGACATCGCTTTCTTCTTGCTCCGGTGCATATTTATACGCAACCGCCCAGCGAGGGGCTTTGCTCGTCTCGGCAAGCTCTTCGCGGATCAATGCTTCATTTACTTTGATCACGGCGCCGTCCATCTCAAACGGCAGCTGATGGCGCATCTCGCCGTACATCTCCACCACCTGAAGCGCTTCTTCAATGTTTTTAGCTACCTGGTATTGTCCCACAGGAAAGCCGAGTTTTTTCAACGCTTCAAGCTTCTCTTCATGGGTTTCATAGCTGACATCGGAGGCGAGCACCTCAAAGACAAAAATGCGCAATTTCCTCTTCGCCGTCAGGCGGCTATCGAGCTGACGAAGCGATCCGGCGGCGGCATTTCTAGGGTTGGCAAATGTCGCCATGCCTTCTGTTTCTCGCTGAGCATTCAGGCGCGCGAAATCCTCCTTCGGAAAATACACTTCTCCGCGCACCGTCAAATTTCTCGGGGCAGATAGAACCAGAGGCAAATCCACCACCGTACGCAAATTGGCGGTGACATCCTCGCCCTCTGTGCCGTCTCCTCGAGTCAACCCTTGTACAAAGCGGCCCTCTTCATAGGTCAATGCCACGCTCAAACCGTCAATTTTGCACTCGACAACATATGAAGGGTTCTGTCCTGTAGTGCGATTGCGCCGATCAAATGCACGCACATCCTCCGTCGAATACGAATTATCCAAACTCTGCAGTGGCACCCTATGGCGCACGCGCGGAAGCGAGGAAAGAAGCGCACCACCGACTTTGCTGCTGGGGGAATTAGGATCCACCTGATCCGGATGTTTTGCCTCAAATGCCAGAAGCTCTTCCATCAACAGATCATATTCTCTGTCCGAGATCACAGGTGCATCGAGCGTATGATAGAGATAGTTGTGATGATGGAGCTGCTCAAGAAGTTCTTTATACCTGTCGGTCATCACATGTTGCCGGATCGTCACACCGGCATCTCCTTTCCTTGTAAGTGTCTTTGTTTGTTTTATAAAGGGTCGGCGTCATGGGACGTCTTGCTTTTTCGTAAAGGGGCAAACTGCGCATGCAGATTTTTCACGCCCTCTTGCGGAAAAGCCACCTGGACCACCTTTGTCTTGTCATTGTAATGGATGACAGTGCCGGAGCCAAAAACCGTATGGTATACCTTTTCTCCGGGCGTATAGTCTCCGGCGTCGGTTCTCGCCTTTGGAATCGCCATGGAATGGGTCATCGACGCACTCTCTTTGGACTTTTCTCTGTAGAGGCATTCTGATGGGATTTCTTCCAAGAAGCGCGACGGCTTCATCATCTCCAGTCTTCCGAAGCGAAAGCGATGATCAGCGCGTGTCAGATGAAGCTGCTTTCTGGCGCGGGTAATCCCGACATAACACAGACGCCTTTCTTCCTCCAATTCGTCTTCTTCTAAGCTGAGATATGAGGGGAAAATGTTCTCGTCCATTCCCACAAGAAAAATCCGTTCGTATTCCAGCCCTTTGGCGCTGTGGAGTGTCATCAGTGTGACTTTCGGCCCCTCTTCTAATGTATCGACCTCTGCAATCAGCGAGACATTCTGTAGGTATTCCTCCAGGGAGCCTCCCTGATTTTCTTCAAACTCTTCTAAGTCGCTGATGAGTTCTCCGATGTTCTCCGCCCTTGTCCTCTCTTCAATGCTTCGGCTTTTCTCAAGAAGCTGCTTGTAGCCGCTTTTTTCATATAGGCTCTCTAGGACCGTCGCCATGCGCTCTTGGCCTAGGAGTTCTCGATGAGTTTCAAAAAGCTGGTGGAAGGACGTCAGGGTCTTGGCCATGGCGCCTTTAAACTCTCCCTCTTTCACCCCCACCTCCATCGCTTCATACATGCTGAGGTGGTTCTTGTAGGCAAAAAGACGCCATCGTTCAATCGTGCCGGGGCCTATTCCCCTCTTGGGGATACCGGAGGCGCGAAGAAGTGAGATCTCATCTGCAGGGTTTTGCAAGACCCGAAGATAAGCCAACATATCTTTGATTTCTCTTCGGTCGTAGAACTTGAGCCCACCGACCAGTTGATAGGCTAGGCGCCCTTTTCGAAGGGCTTCTTCAAATCGGCGCGACAGCGAATGGGTGCGATAGAGAACGGCAATGTCACGCAGACTCTGCCCTCGCTCGAGCGCCCCTTTGATGGTGCGCACCACATAGTCGGCTTCAGCTGCATCGTCGTGCGCTTCAAATAGATGTATTTTGTCTCCACTGCCCTCTTCTGTCCAGAGTTCTTTAGGAGGTCGGCCGAGATTGTTTTCGATGACGGCATTGGCCGCATCGAGGATGGTAGACGTGCTTCGATAATTTCTCTCTAGAAGAATTACTTGCGCTTGGGGAAAGTCCGATTGAAATTCAAGGATATTTCTGATATCCGCGCCACGCCAGCCATAGATACTCTGGTCAGCGTCCCCCACGACCACCAGATTCTTCTTCTCCTTAGTCAGGAGGCTCAGCAGATGGTACTGGACAGGGTTTGTGTCCTGGTATTCATCCACGAGAATCTCCTCGAAGCGAGAAGCATACTGAGCGCGGACCTCTTCATGGAGTTCAAAGAGTTCGACGAGGCGGATGAGGATATTGTCGAAGTCGAGTGCGGAGAAATCCCGGAGTTTTTTTTCATAGAGAAGAAACAGTTCGTGGTATTCGCTGTCGAGGTGTTTTGTGTAATCACTTAAGCGAACCAATTTGCTCTTGAGTGCCGAGAAGACGGCGCGGACCGCCTTGGGAGGGAACATTTCTTTGTTCATATCCAGTTCATCCAGGCAGTCTTTTAAGAGCGTCAGCTGATCCGCTGTATCATATACCAAGATCGAAGAAGGGATGCCGATTCGATGCCCTTCTCTACGAAGAATGCGAAGGGAGAGGGCGTGAAATGTCCCGATCCACAGTTCATGGACCTGATCTCCCAGGAGCTCTTCGAGTCTCTCTTTCATTTCACGGGCGGCTTTATTTGTAAACGTGATCGCCATAATACGCCAAGGCGCCACGTCTCTTTCTAGCACAAGATGGGCTATGCGGGTCGTCAATGTGCGCGTCTTTCCTGAGCCGGCACCCGCAAGGATGAGTAAGGGTCCTGCTTTAGCAAGGACGGCCTCTCTCTGCTGTTGATTGAGCGTATCGAGTTTCATGTGTGTTCCATTCATTGTCTAGTCTCCAAGCGGGAAGCGCAGAGATAAGTGCAGTCCTTCACTTGTAGGCATATCCCGAAGGAGCGTGCCTTCTAAATTTCTTGCAAGATGTTTCAAATGTTCGAGGACATTTTGATCGATGACGTCAGTTCCTGTGAGAGAGAAATAAATCTGCAGTTGATTTTCAAAGCGCAAAATCTCCACCACATAGCGGCGCTCTTCGCTATCGGTAAGCGAAAAGAAGTCTCTGAGGATGCCTTCTAGTAGATCCGGATCACTCTCGAGGAGAAAAGCCTCTCCTCTTAGCTCTACGGGAGCGGTAGGGTCGATTTCTTCATGGGTTTTTCGAATCAGATCAAGGAGCGAGAATTCTTCCTGTCGCAATCCGAGGATTACCCCTTCAGTAAATTTGCTGTCTCCACTGATACTTTGAATCCGACGCTCCAAACTCAAGAGTCGCACCTGTTGCCTCTTTATATTCAGCCGGAGTTCTTCATTGCTCATCCGCAGCGCCTCTTCTTTTTCTCGAACATCCTGAAAGATGCTGTTCAATGTGGGCGTCAGACTGTAATAGCGAAACAGGGGTTCCTGTGTGAGCTGGGTCTTCCCTTCATAGGCTTCCAGTAAAATGGCACTCATAGCCGCCTGATCTTTTCGCAGTGAGCGGGAAAAGAGGTGATAGACAATCCAAGCGGCTACAAATAGAATGACAAAAAAGCCGGCAAGCTCCCAGAGGTGATTTTGTAGAAAACCGGAGAAGAGAATCTTGCGATTGGCAATCATCAGATCCAGATCATCGCGGCTCATGGCATAACCAAACGTAAATCCTGAGAGCTCAGACGTTTCGACACGGTGAAACTGATCGGTACTCTGCGCCAGTTGTATCAGATTCTTGGGCTGCGCATGCGCATTGAGATTCATCCCCGCTTCATCGAAGACAAGAATCGAAGGGTCGAGCTCTAGGTACTTGGATAGATTTGTCACCATGCGCTGCCGAACTTCTGCATCACTGTCAGTGGAGACCACAATCGATCCGCTAGGATACCGCAGAGACTCTGTATAATAGAGCATTTGGGCATCTTGCGTGTATCCGTAGGACTCTAAGTCTAGAGGCGCTTCGGGCTTATCGCCATACGTGACGTTGTATTCGGTATCACTGACATACAGATCAAAGCCACTCGCCGCTTCGAGCTGATCGATCAGCTCTTCTAGTCTCTCATGGAGTGTCTCCGGATCGGCGCTGTGTGTATAGTAAATATCAAAGACGGAGCTTCGCAGCGAAGTGGAAAGACTCCTCAGTTCTCCTTTTAATTCTTCATATTCCTGCTGGTAAGAGCGGTCTCCTTCTAAAAGAACGCGTCCTGCCCGCTGCTCCACCAGCGTCGTGATCGCTTCCTCCTGCAGTTCTGCAAATTTTTGCGTGTCAAGAGTAAAGCGTGTGTAGAGGAAATTCACCCACACGAAAGCGAGGACACTTACGATCAGCGCAACTGCCAAAATGAGATTTCTCAGATACCGGCGGATAATCGCATCACTTAGCAATCTTCGCTCCTAACTCCCAAATAGGGTTCATGCTGCGCATGAGATAGACAAACGGCGTGTCGATCAATGCGCTCAGTGCTTTAATCAAATAGGTGCTCAGTACAATTTGCCAGAGCACTTCTGCCGGGTAAATGCCCCAGAAGGCAATCAGCACAAAAATCACACTGTCGATCAGCTGACTGATCAGCGTACTTCCGTTGTTGCGGATCCACAGCATGCCACGACTCGGAAAGAATTTGCGAATCAGCTCAAAGAGATGGACGTCGCTGAGTTGACTGATCAAAAAGGCAATCAGTGATCCTGCGCTAAGCCTTGGCAAAAAGGAAAACAGCGTCTCCATCGGCGCCTGCGCGAAGTCATTGAGTGAAGGTGGTACGCGAAGAACCACCTGCATAATCAGTGTAAAAGACACAAGGGAAAAGAAACCGAGATATACGGCTCTTTTCGAAGTGTTTTTCCCATACTTTTCATTGAGCAGATCCGTCGAAAGGTTGATGCTTCCGTAGATGGCATTTCCCAGCGTCGCCGAAAGACCCAGGAGTTCGACATTTTTGAGCACCTGGATATTGGCGATGAGAACGGCTGCCCCAACCCAGACATACAAGCCCGTAATGCCAAAGAGCTTATAGCTGATGAGGCAGAGCGTAAACTGTAACACCAGAAGGACCAACCAGAGAGTAAGCGTTTGCATGATAACCTAATTCTATCGTATCAACTAGTAATCTCCCGACGCCTCAACCAGAGGCGAGAGGCTAGAGAGAATGTCTCTGCGGGTGATGATGCCGATGAAAATCCCCTGATCATCGACCACGGGCACAAAGTTCTGCTCAATGATCAAAAGAAACAGGTCGGAAAAATCGGCGGTAATCAGCACAGGGTCGATGGTGTTTTTACACTCGATCTGGCAGATTTTGATTTTTTCGGCTTCTCTTTTTGATATGGGATCCATCGTCAGCAGCTTATCTAATATATCTCCCTCACTGATCGAGCTGACATATTTTCCAGCCGCATCTAGAATCGGTATTTGTGAGTGATTGTGGTGTTCCATCTTCTCAATGATCTGACGAAGACTGGCATCCTTATATTCAAAGACTACTTCATTTTTTGGCGTCAAATAAAAGGCAATATTTCTCAAAACAACCCTCACTCCTGTAGTTCAAAGTCAAGAAATTGACAGTTTTCCAATCGATGCTCCGACCAATTCGTATGTTCTCCCAAAAAATACTGTCGAAAAAGCATCGACACGGCTCCATGGGAAACGATCAACACGTGTCGGTGATCCTTTCGCTTGAGTTCGTCTAAAAACTCATAGATGCGCTCTCGCACGGAGCCAAGCGGTTCAATCCCAAACAAGGAGTAATCATCATCTTGATACGATCGCTCCCAGTCATATCCTGCATCCATCAGTTCAGAAAATGGCCGTAACTCGAACTCGCCAAAACTGCGCTCCCGCAGCCGCTGATCATAATGAATCGGGACATCTTTTCCCTGCAATACAATCTCTGCTGTCTGACATGCACGAAGAAGCGGCGAGCAGTAGACGCAGTCGAAGGACAGATCCTTCATCTGTTGCGCCGCCGCTCTCGCCTGTTCTTTTCCTCTATCGTTTATCGACGTGTCAACCATACCCTGTAAGACTCGCTCGGCATTTGCCTGCGTTTGTCCGTGGCGCAAAAAACTCACCTTCACAGAATATGACCTTCTTTCGGCACAATACAGAGGAATTTTAGGGGCTTATCGCCTTTGTTTCTGTATTGATGCAAGGTGTCCGAAGGGACAAACGCCGTATCACCGGCGCGAATCGGTGTCTCCTGATCCCCTAATAAAAGCGCTCCTTCGCCCTCGAGGACATAATTAATATGAGGCCAAGGATGCTGATGGTGAGGACTGCTGCCATCAGGAGCTAATTCCACTTGACGCATCACATGATCCTTCCATCCTTCTTCCGGCCCAATCAGCGCCTTCATGGAGGAACCGGCTGCTCCCGGTGCACTCATATCAATGGCTTTTGTCTCACTTTCGTGTCGAACCATTTAAATATCCTTTCTATACCACATACCTGGAAATTGAACATGAACTATATTTTTATATACCCGAGCACGCGCCTGAACAACATCTTCCCCGAAGGCTACAAGGGAAAACACTCGCCCACCCGTAGCCATGAGATTTCCGTCGATTTCTTTTGTCCCGGCGTGAAAAAGAAGGACATCCTCCTCCATCGGAAGAAGAGTGACTTTTTGCGGAGTCGCAGGAGAGATGGGATATCCTTCCGATGCGATACATACGCACAGACCAGCAGGGTACTTGTAATGCACTTTTTCAGGAAGCTCTTCTCCATCTGCCGTTTTTTTAAGTAACATCAAGAGATCTTCTTGAACTCTGGGCAAGAGACTCTGCGTCTCAGGATCTCCAAAACGCACATTGTACTCAAGCACCTTCAGCCCATCCTCTGTGCGCATGACGCCGATAAAGAGGACGCCGCGAAAATCGATGTTGCTCGACAAGAGTCCCTGATGCGTTTTTTCTAGAATATCTTCCAAGTCCTTTTTCTCATCAGGTGAAAGTTCTTCTGCCGGCGAAACCGTTCCCATGCCACCTGTATTTGGGCCTAGGTCTCCATCATAGGCGCGTTTATGATCTCGGGCGGAACCGAGATACGTATATCCTTTTTCATTTCGCAGCATAAAGAAAGAGATTTCCGGTCCATATAGTCGCTCTTCGAATAGAAGGCATTTCGCCGCAGAGCCGAGTTGTTCATGGACG
>DUVM01000052.1 GCA_012841045.1 Tissierellia bacterium
AAACTCCTGGGCTACCACACCCCGGATGATCTCTTTGAGGATGAGTTGGACCGGATCTATTCCCGTGTCGCCTGATGGGCTATTCAACAGTCAATGTTCAACTTGTTATTGCAATTTGCTTTTGTATTAATGGCTACAATCGTGGCGGCATTGCGAATCCCTTTGAGATGCTGTCCTGCACCTGAGATACCGCAAGCGACGTAGAGGTTTCCATTGAATGTCTGTCCACTCATACCGACATATCTATTGAGCGGCAGATATTTAAGTGTCTCGGCAATGGGGCGGGAGGAACCTAAGGCTGCACCAAACTGTTTGGCCAGTTCTCTTGCCTGCTTGAGATTTTTCTTCTCGCCAATACCTTTACCGACGCTGACGACACGTTCGGCGTCTTTAATCGGGGCGTCGATATCAATGCCCAACGTAAAGTCATATCCATCTTTTTTCAGTGCTTCCACCAGCTGCCCAACACGATCTTTGAGAGATCCTTCGCTGAAGACCATCTTCTTGCGCTCACCCGTCAGGGCTCCGCCTGCCTTTTTCTTCTTCATCTCTACTTTCGGCGGCTTTCCTAGAATATGAGAAGCAATGATCACTCGCTGGATCTCGTTTGTGCCTTCGTAAATCGTGCAAATCTTCGCATCTCGATAAGCACGCTCCACTTCCATGCCCTTCAAGTATCCCGTTCCTCCAAAGATCTGCAGAGAATCGTTGACCACTTCAAGCGCTATGTCGGAAGCGTACTGCTTCGCCATGGCTGATTCCATACCATAAGGCTGATCGTTGTCCTTGAGTTCAGCAGAGCTGTAGATCAAGAAACGCGCAGCTCGCAGTTTGGTCGCCATATCCGCAATTTTAAAGGAAATCGCCTGGTTGAAGCCAATCGGCATACCAAACTGTACTCTCTCTTTTGAATACGCGACGGCATGCTCATACGCCCCTTGGGCGATCCCGAGAGCTTGTGCAGCGATACCAATTCTTCCTCCATCGAGAGTAGACATCGCAATGCGGAAGCCCTGTCCTTCTTTTCCTAGAAGATTTTCTTTCGGGACTTTTACATTGTTGAAAATCAGCTCTGCTGTTGAGGAAGAGCGGATGCCGAGCTTGTCGTAAGAATCTCCAAATGTAAAGCCTTCCCATCCTTTTTCTACTATAAACGCGCTGATTCCACGTGTTCCGATGTCAGGCGTCGTCACCGCGAAGATAATGTATATGTCAGCATAGGGAGCATTGGTGATGAAGATCTTGCCGCCGTTAAGGATGTAATAATCCCCATCGAGCTCGGCCGTTGTCTCTGTTCCGCCGGCGTCACTTCCTGCTTCCGTTTCTGTCAAGCCAAACGCGCCGATTTTCTCGCCTCTAGCAAGGGGAACAAGATACTTTTCTTTTTGCTCTGGTGTTCCATAAGCAAAGATAGGATAGGAGCCAAGTGAGACGTGAGCAGAGAGTATAACCCCCGTGCCGCCATCGACTCTTGAAAGCTCTTCAACAGCTACAGCGTAGGAGAGATTGTCGAGTCCAGCTCCTCAAAGTTCTTTGGGAAACGGGATACCCATCAAACCCATTTCACCAAACTTTTTTATCTGTTCTTCGGGAAATTGGTTGTTCAGATCTAGCTCAAAAGCAATTGGTTTAATGTATTCTTCTGCAAATTCTCTGACTTGTTTTCGCAGAGCCTCATGTTCTGCGGATGTGGAATACTTCAATCTCTTGTACCTCCATTATTGATAAATACGAAGTGCCAACAGCCGACCGTGCCCTCCTTTCTCATGATCGAATGCATTTGTTTTTCTTTGACTTAGTTCTAATATGTTTAATATTATATTAACACTCAAGTTAGGGACTTGCAAGCATATGCCATAAACTATTTTCTTTAATTTTGCTTTTTTTCTTGTATCTATCGATTTATTCGCGTTTTACAAAGGCATTGATGTTGTTTATATTTTTGTAATATTTGATAAGAAGGTTGTTCGAAACATGTCTGACGTCTCAATAGATAGCTAAAAGGAAGTTCTAGTATCCCTCAGCAACATCTTATTACTTGAAAAAATCCTGCTCATACTTGAACATGATGAAAATGATAAAAAAACTGGGCTATATCGCCTCGGAGGAATATAATGGACCCCAGAAATGAGACAAGAAAAATCGGCAATAAGTGAATATAATGGAAGACATGAGTAAGAAAAGAACCCATTACAGTGCAGAATTCAAAGCCAAAGTGATCAGCGAGCTGTTCCG
>DUVM01000053.1 GCA_012841045.1 Tissierellia bacterium
GCCGGTGAGGTCTTTGTAGATGGCCACAATCTCGACAAGGAGATGCGCAAGGTGAAATCCCTTTTGGGGGTTGTGCCGCAGGATCTTGCGATCTATCCCGATCTGTCGGGGCGCGCCAATGTCAGCTTCTTTGGAAGCCTGTATGGACTCAGCGGGGCGGAGCTCAAAAAAAGTGTCGATGAAGTGCTTGAGTTTGTCGGACTTACCGACCGAGCAAAAGATCTCGCCAAGACGTATTCGGGTGGCATGAAGCGCCGGCTCAACATGGCCTGTGGAATGGTCCACCGCCCCAAGCTCCTCATTCTCGATGAGCCGACGGTCGGGATCGATCCGCAGAGTCGAAACCACATCCTCGATGCGCTGGTGAGACTCAACGAGGAGGGGACGAACATCCTCTACACCACCCACTACATGGAAGAAGCGCAGTCCATCTGTAAACGCATCAGCATACTCGATCAGGGGCAGATGATCGCCCAGGGGACGCTCTCGGATCTGCGAGGTCTTCTAAATGAAAAGAGAAATATCGAACTCAGTGTCAGCTCTCCAGTCAGTCGGGGACTGATTGAGAGCATCGAAGGCGTATATGAAGTGTCTTTTAGCAATGGGACGGTGCATGTCAAAGGAAGCGACTCGACCGAACTGATTAAACATCTGATTGACACACTGCACCGGGAGAATATCGACATCCGCGACATGCGTATCGAAGAAGTCAACCTGGAGGACATTTTCCTCGGGCTCACCGGTCGCAAACTGCGAGATTAGAGGTTGTGATGAGAATTCTTCATTTTTTGAAAAAAGAACTGCTGCAGGCCATTCGAGCGCCGGAGACGATCCTTCTGATGATTCTCTTTCCGCTCGTGTTGACCTGGCTTCTAGGCAATGCGTTTTCCACGCTGGGAACAGAAGGCGTCACCCTTCCGGACTTATCTTTTCCGATCGTCGCCGAGGAAAGTGCTCAACTGGAGCAGATGCGATCACTGGCAGAAGATATGAAGATTGAGCTCCTTCCGATGAGCCGGGAGGAGGCGCTTCAGGAAGTAAGAGATCGCCGATCGATCGGCTATATTGAGCTGAGCGATGGACAGACGAATTTCTATCGCTTTGATGAAGGGACGCGCCAGGCGTCCGCAACAGAAGCGTATATTACCGAAGCCATGCTCTTCATCTTTACAAAGATCTATGTCCAGCAGAGCGAGGTCTTTACTGAGGCAGTTGAGATGCAGCGGTTTGATCTATTGCAGTCTCCTCCCGCACCGTCCGTTCGCCTGACGGAGGTCCCGGGAAGAAGCGGCCCCGGAAGCTTTGACTTCTACGGGGTGACGATGCTGACACTCATCATGATGTACGGCGCCCTACAGAGCATGTCGATGTTGGCTAATGAATTCGAGCATCGTACGTTTATGCGGTTAAAAATGTCGACATTGCCGGCAACGCATTTGTTTTTAGTCAAATCCGTCGGTCCGATCCTTCTCACGCTGTTACAAGCTGCGCTCGTGATTCTTGTCAATCACTTCGCGTTTGATGTCAACTACGGTAACGCCCTGCTGGTGTTCGGCTTTCTGATTCCCTTCGTCTGCTTTTCAGCGAGTCTTGGCATCTTTGCTCTGATCCTGACCAAAAATTCCGGGGTGGCTGTCGCCATACTAAATGTTGTGATTGCCGTGATTTTGGTCCTGGGAGGCAACTACATGCCGCTGCCGAAAGAAGGACTTATGTCCGTCCTTGCCAAGTTCTCTCCTGCATACTGGCTGAACGAAGGCATCTTTGAAGCCATTTATTCCGGAGGGGTGCAAAAGGGGTTGATCTCTATGGGATACAACTTTGCACTGGCGGCGCTACTGTTTCTGATCAGCTACGTGATCTTCATCCGAGAGAAAGGAGAGAGCTTTGGTCGCTATCATTAAAAACAATCTGAGGCTCCTATTGGCCTCTAAGTTAAAGCTGTTCCTGCTGTTGATTCTTCCGCTGTTGATTTTTGTCATCGGCAAGGGAATCGGCGGTGGAGGTATGACAAAACTACAGGTGGTACTAGTCAATCCTCAGGCAGATCCCCTGGGTGCTGTCTTGGCCGAAGAGATGCACTCCATGGATTATGTGGTCCGTGAGCTAAGCGAAGAGGAAGCCAAAGAGTCCCTTCTTGAAAACACAGTGGACGGCATCGTCTATATCCCGAGCTCTTTCAGTGAAGATATTTTAAAGGGAGCAGATGTCATCCTGGAGATGCAGACGAATGAAGGCCAGCAATTCATGAAATTTGTGCAGGCCTACGCAGAGCGCTTTATCGTTCGGGCGCAGATGTTATCTTCCCTGCATGCACCGGGAGAGGTAAACGAATTAGTCGAGCTCCTTCGACAGCGAGAAGCCGATACGTCATTTCATGTAAAGCAAGTGGATGTGCCGGTGGAGAAGGCTGGACTGCTTTTAAGCAGTGGGTTCTTTGTCTACCTGATCTCGATCAATATGTTCATGGTCACGCAACTTCTGCAAAATGAAATTTCCTGGAAGACGCTCGAGCGCATTCAGCGCTCTCCGGTACAAAGAAGCCGGGTCATCTATGGAAATGTTGCCGCAGGGATGGTGATTCTTCTCATCAATCTTCTGATGATAGCCCTCGTTTCTCGTCTCCTCTATGGAGAGATTCTCCCCATGGCGTATTATCTGGTGTGGTTTGCCTACGGAGTGACCTGGCTGATGATTGGCGTCTTTCTCGCGATGAGCATTTCGCTGCCTTCTGTCTACACGTCGCTGATGACCCTTCTCTCAGTGCTAGGCTCCATGCTCGGAGGGGCATTCGTCCCGCTATACCTGATGACCCCTTTTCTTCAGAGAATGGCTGCCATCACGCCGCAGTACTGGGCGATGGAAGCGACGCGCATTCTTGGGCAGGGAGGCGCTCTCCATCAGTTGGCACCGCACTTCTTAGCCTTCTTGGGATTCATCGTACTGTTCTTTTCACTGGGTCTTTTCACACAGAGAAGAAAGTCCTCGCTCGTCCGTCAGGCGGGTTAAGTCGAGGGGTGTAGGGTATCTTCGGATATATCAGGAGGACAAAGTGAAATTAGCGAGTGTTGAATACAACGGAAAAACTCTTGTGGGGATCATCGAAGACAAGGTGCGCATTCTCGACGTTCCGGATATGCATTCGCTCATTGAAAGAGGGCTGCGGGATCTGGAGTCGATCGAGGTCAGAACGCTGGAGCTAGACGATGTCAAGATCTTGGCGCCAATTGTTCACCCGAAGCAAGACATCATCTGCTTGGGGATGAACTACCTCGATCACGAGAAAGAATCGGCGGCGTTCGACGGAAAAACGTTTGAGAAAAAAAGCGACAATGTCTATTTTTCAAAGCGCGTGAACAGAGCGCCAGGACCCGGTGCTACCATCCCCTCGCACCGAGACATCACCGAGTGCCTAGACTACGAGGTGGAGTTGGCGGTGATCCTGGGCGAAGATCTCTACAAAGCCGCAAAAGAGCAGACGTATCAGGCGATCTTTGGCTACACGATTCTCAATGACATTACTGCGCGCGACATCCAGCGGCGCCACCTGCAGTTTTATGCCGGAAAAAGCCTCGAAGACAGTTGCCCGATGGGGCCTTGGATCGTCACAGCCGATGAGTTTTCGGAGGAGCCGGATCTGCGTATACGTACATTTGTCAACGGGGAACTCCGACAGGAATCCAGAACCTCGCTTCTTCTATCGAATATCGGGGAGATCCTAGAAGAACTATCGAGCTACATGCTCCTGAAGAAGGGGACGATCATTGCCACGGGAACGCCCGCAGGAGTCGGCATGGGCTTCACACCTCCGAAGTATCTCAAGCCAGGAGACGAAGTGCGCTGTGAGATTGAAGGGATTGGAGAGCTGACCACCTTCATAGGCGATTAATCAGTTGAATATGCAATAAAAAGAGAAGAGAGCCTTGAAGGCTCTCTTTTTGCATGAGGTTATATCTTAATACAAGAGTCAAAAGACAAGCTGCACCAAGAGCATGTATGTCAGGGTTCCCCCGACAACACTTAGGAGCGTGTTTCTCTTTAACAGATGAAGTCCCGCCGTGACGGCGGTAGCCAAGAGTTCCGGGACAAAGCCTGAGAAAGAGGCCACGTCGATATGCCTCAGACAGTAGACGACGAGCGTAGCGATCACAGCCATCGGAAGAATCTTTCCGAGGTAGCGAATGAGCGGAGGGACCTTTCTGTTTCCAAAGAGGAGGAAGGGAAAGAGTCGCTCAGAAAATGTGCATATCGCGCAGATGGCGATGATGAGAAGGCTTCGAGTAACGCTTAGTGGCATGATCATTCCTCCCCTGATGAGATGCGCGGCTCAAGAGCTGAGCGCATCAAGATGAACACTGCGACACTCAGCGTCAGTGACGGCAGGAGGAAGTGCTCCGGGCCAAGTAGAAGAAGGCAAAGCACGGAGGAGACGATCGCAACGACGCCGGGAAAAGAGGTGGGGGAGTCTTTGATCTGCTCTATGAAGATGACGGTAAAAAGAGCTGTCAGCGCGTAGTCAATACCTGTCGTGTCAAAGGGAATCCATGTGCCAATCAGTCCTCCGAGGGCAGAAAAGCTCGACCAGTAAATCATCAGAAGAGCTGTGGAGAAGATATGCACCCATTTCTCGCTCACGCCTTCTCGGTCTTTGTAGGAGCACAGCAGCGTATAGCTTTCATCAGACATGCCGTAGATTAAAAAGTACTTCCACGGTCCGTATGTGCGAAATGTCTCGATAAACGACAGACCGTAGAACAGGTGGCGGCTGTTGAGAAGTAGCGCCATGACGGCGACTGTGACGAGGGATGTCTCATCTGTAAAAAAGGACACCATCAGAAATTGCAAGCTGCCGGCATAGACGATCAGACTCGTCAAGCCCGCCCATAAAAAGTTGTAGCCAACACTGCTCATGAGGATGCCAAAAGCCACCCCCAGCGGGAAAAAGCCGATGAGGATGGGGAGGCTTCGCTCAAATGAGTAGCGAAAACTGTTTCTGATGATCTGATCTTTCATCGTATCCACTCCATCTACTAAGAGAGAATCAATTCCTGAACTCGAAATGTTCCGTCTTTTCTTTTAAGACTTGTGGAGTGCACAAAACTTCATGCTTTGTCGTGTGCATTTCGGACGTTAGGAGTTGCAAAATAGATTTGATTTATAAATGATATTTCCAGCTTTCACCATCTTTATAGTAAAAAAACGCTCAATCCATCTTCAGTAAAAACACGAAGCATATCATCCATGTCGAGAGAAATGAGATAATATGATGAATATAATAACATATTTTACGTTGGGTCTCCATACTGACGAGGTTTCTTCGTCTGGGTTTTGTCGCATGCTCAGGGTATAAGACTCGTTGAATCATGATCGCCTGGAAGCGACTAGGCGGGACAGGAGGAGTACAGTGACGAAAGTTTGGGCGGATTTTCATTGCCCTTATTGTTATCTTGGTATCGCTCGACTGAAGCAAGCGATGGAGGAGCTGGCGTTACACGACGCTGAGATCTCCGTTCGAAGCTATCTATTAAACCCTGACACGCCACCGGAGACAGATATTCTGATCACGGATTATGTCGTGAATCAGTACGATGCAAAGCGCGAGATCGTCCGTCGCCAAAATGCTCTTCTGGAAAGAAAAGGGCGAGTTCTGGGCCTTGAGATGGATCTGGAGAAGGCGCGATTTAGCGACATGTTTCCGGCACATCGTCTTCTTCAGCATATGAATACGCTTGGAAAGGGCAGTGCGTTCTTCGAAAGGGCGCAGCGCGCACTTTTTTACGAGGGACAGTTGTTGAGCGATCATGAGACCTTGATCGCATTGGCAGAAGAGATCGGTGTGCCTCGCGAAGAGACAATGGGGGTACTCCTGAGTGACAGGTATAAAGAAGAAGTTCTCTCAGATGATCGCGAAGCGCGCGAGAAAGAGATTGACTTTGTACCATACTATGAGTTTGCAGACGGCAATACTATGTCAGGAGAGAGAACTTACGAGGAGTATCTGGCGGCTCTGCGGCGTGCCAAAAAAACCCTGTAACAGGGGATCATCTAAAAAAGAGGAGCATTTGCTCCTCTTTCATTTTTCGATGATTAGTCAGAGAGACCCCAGATGCTCACAGATGCATCTCCTACGTAAAACACACCTCTTCCATCGTCACCGATGAAGACCTCTCCTTCTTGGTGTCCGGTGTAATCAACAAACGCTCTTCCGGCGAGATGTTCTCCGACCAGCATGCTGATCTCCTTGCCTGCGCCATTTGATATGAGGACGGCCAAAGGGGTGTGGTGCTCGTCGCCTGTCAGTAGCCAGCCGATGCAGTTGGGGTGTTCGAAGTAGTCGTGTTGTTCTCCGGCGGCGTGGTCTCTTCGAATCTCTAAGAGTTTGTCGATCATCCATTGATGAGAGTCTCTCGCGTACTCTCCGTCAATACCCAGATAGTCGCCGTAGAAGACACAGGGAAAGCCGTCTTGTCGTAAGAGAATAAATGTATACGCCTGGATTTTAAAGCCGTCTTCTAC
>DUVM01000054.1 GCA_012841045.1 Tissierellia bacterium
GAGAAAGAACTCGAAGTTGGAGAGATCTCTGCAAAACTTCGAAGGGGAAGACATACGACACGCCACGTGCAGTTACTTCCTATCGGAGACGAGACGTTCATCGTTGATACGCCTGGATTTACTAATCTCGCGCTCGATCAAGACATCGACCCCTTAATGCTGCGTGAGTGCTACGAGGAGTTTTTGCCCTTCTCAGAGGACTGTCGCTACGACAACTGTCTGCACGGACCAGAACCGCAGTGCGGCGTCAAGGAAGCCCTCGAGCAGGGTCGTATCCGCCCCGAACGCTATGAAAACTATCTGGCATTACTAGAAGAAGTGAAAGAGAGGAAAGAGTATTCATGATTCTCATCGCACCCTCGCTCCTGTCGGCAGACTTTTTGCACTTGGAGAAGGAAGTCACTTTGATGCAAGAAAGTGGAGCAGATTGGCTTCACTATGATGTGATGGACGGACAGTTTGTGCCGAATCTCTCATTTGGACCAAAAGTTCTAGCCGATATTCATCGCATCTCCGATCTTCCACTCGATGTTCACCTGATGGTGCACGAACCTTTTCACCTGTTAGAGCCCTTTGCGCAAGCAGGGGCTGACTATATCACGATTCATGTTGAGGCATGCAAAGCGCCGCAGCGATACTTTGATAAGATCAGCGATCTAGGACTGAAATCCGGCATTACGCTTCGTCCGGGAACTCCCCTTGAAAAGATTGAACCCTGGCTTGAGCAAGTGGATTTGGTGCTTGTGATGAGCGTGGAACCCGGCTATGGCGGTCAGGCCTTCATGCCGGAGTCCATTGAACGAATAAAAGAGCTGAAGAATATGAGAAAGAAGCGAAAACTATCCTATCTCATCGAGGTTGACGGAGGGATTAACACCGACACGGCAAAATTTGTCACGCAAGCCGGTGCCGACGTACTCGTAGCCGGAAGCGCTCTCTTTGGAAGAAAAAATCCGCAAAAACGGATGAAGAAGATGCGAAAGTGAACGTGCTTCTTGTCGCCGGGGGAAGTGTTGACCTTACGCAGCTTCAAGAGTTGTGTTCCATCTCCGACAGGGTTATCGCCCTTGATCGAGGACTGGATTATCTCTTGAGCATCGACGTAATGCCCGACATGTTTCTTGGCGATATGGACTCTGTTCAAAGTAAGATCCCTGCGGGACTTATGCACCAGACATTTCCAGCAGAAAAGGGATTTAGCGATCTAGAAGCGGGTTTGGTCTACGCACATAGTCTGGTGTATGATCGTCTACATGTTTTAGGGGCGTTTGGCACGCGCATGGATCATCTTTTAAGTGGCTTATCGCTTTTAGCTGAGAGTGAGGGGGAAGTATATTTTTTGGATCCCCACAACCGCGTCCGCAGGTTAAAAGAGAAAAACTGCCTTGAAAAAGGGGATTATTCTTTTTTCTCTATTCAACCTCTTTGTCCTTGTGTGGTATCAATTGAGGGAGCAAAATACGATCTGCGCTTTCACGAGTTGCGGGTGTCGGGAAGTCTGGGGCTCAGCAATGAGTGGAAAGAAAAAACTGTGCACATCCAATTGCACAGCGGAAACGCTCTTCTTATTGAAAGTAGGGATTAACGCAAAGAAAAAAACGGTATCACCTACCGTTTGATTCAGGGTTACAGGGCGCGGCGTACTTTGTTCGAACGCAGGCAACGTGTACAGACTAGCGCTCGCTTTGCCTTGTCGTTCTCATCGAGGATACGGACATTGCGGAGATTGGGTTTCCAAACTCTTTTTGTATGATTGAGCGCGTGAGATACCATGTGACCGCTGACGTTTCCTTTTCCGCAGACACTGCATTGTCTGGCCATATTCTCACCTCCTTTGAAATCTATAAAGAGAACATTGGTATCATAACAAAAAAGAAAGCACAAGACAAGGTTTTCCTTTGAGAAACGTCTGTTTAGTGATAGAATAAATCAAGTCAGGAGGAAAGATGAGTATCATAAAGAATTCTCGATACGGAACTCATGAGATTTCCCTCGAAGTGATCGAGGAAATCGCATATAAAGCGGCTTCTGAATGCTACGGAGTGGTTGCGATGAGTCCGAAAGGATCTGTCTCCATGAGGAGTCTGCTAAAAATGGATCCGGCCAATCGCGGCATCAAAATTGAAGAAAAAGACAATCGAGTGATCGTCACGTTGTACCTGGTTCTTCGCTACGGCGTCAAGGTCAGTGTGGTCGCTCGCAACGTGATGGATAACGTCAAATATAAAATTGAAAGCCTTCTGGATATTCCCGTTGAAACGGTCAACGTGAATATTGAAGGAGTAAGTACAGGAGAGTAACTTGAGTACCTATCAACTGGATGCCCAGAAGATGGCGGACATCCTCCATCAAGGCTACGCCAATTTAAATAAAAACAAAGAAATGCTCAACGGTCTCAATGTGTTTCCCGTCCCTGACGGAGACACTGGGACCAATATGTCATTGACCTTAAAAGGGGCGTATGAGAGCATTAGCGGAAATTCGTACGACCGTGTAGATGACCTCCTGCGCAATTTTTCTCGCGGCTCACTGATGGGAGCGAGGGGAAACAGCGGCGTGATTCTTTCACAGATTTTTGGAGGGCTCGCGAAAGGGACGGAAGGGAAAATCGTCCTGACGGCTCATGATCTCTATCTCGGGCTTCTCAAGGCTGTCGAGACATCCTATAAAGCAGTCATGCAGCCGGTCGAAGGCACCATCCTCACCGTCATTCGCGAGAGTGTACATTCCTTTGAAGAAAAGGCACTTGAAGAGATGGATATCGATGCCTTTATGAATCTGCTCTGTGAAGCGGCTAAAGTGTCTCTGCAAAACACACCGGAACTCTTACCAGTTCTGAAGACATCCGGTGTCGTGGATGCGGGGGGAGCCGGACTTGTCGCCATCTTTGAAGGGATGCGCGACGGGCTAAACGGCATTGTCACACCCGTGGAAGAGCTTTCGAGCGATACGGTGGAAGCCCCTCATTTTCAACTGCCTACGGACATCGAGTTCGGATACTGCACAGAAGTCGTTTTGCGCGCCTATAAAAGCGAGAATGCGCAGCTGAAAGAATCTCTATTTACGCAAGGAGATTCTATGGTATTTGTGCAAGATGATGATATTTTAAAAATTCACTTGCATACCAATCATCCGGGACTTGTTTTAGAGGAATCCCTTTCCTACGGCGAGATTCTTCACGTCAAGATCGATAATATGCGCATGCAACACGATACGATCATGGGCGTCGATGTCTTTGATCACAGCCATATCGTGCCGCAGGAAAAATACGCCGTGATTGCCGTCAGTGCCGGAGATGGTCTACGAGATATCTTTACTGACTTGGGAACCACTCGAGTCATCCAAGGCGGTCAGACCATGAATCCGTCGACGGAGGATATTCTCGAATGCATTGAGACCACCCACGCCGAACATTATTTTGTCCTTCCCAATAACTCCAACATTCTACTAGCCGCACAGCAGGCGCAGTCGATGACGGAC
>DUVM01000055.1 GCA_012841045.1 Tissierellia bacterium
GGTACGTCAATATTGGAAAGAGGGAAAGCTAAGACATGCGTAAGAGTAGGTTGTTTTTTGATGAAACAAAATTCCTGATAGAAAAAATTGAGTATCAAAGCATTGAACTCGATGAGGAGGATACTCCAGAGCAAAGAGTATCCGTGCATGATGAGTACTTTATTCGAACGTGTGAAGATGATCGTCTGGTTATTGAAATACAAAGGAGAATCGCATTCGAACCTCCAGGAGTTTTTGAACTGTCTGTCGTGGCACTACTTGATAATCATATCGATAAAGAAAGAAGCGATAAATTTGCAAACGCAGAAGAGATACGAGATTATGTATTAGATCATATCTATGATGTAATCAGTAACAGTGGGATTATGGCTGAAGTTTCGTTGATCATTGCAAATATTACCTCTTCATTTGGACGAGTTCCGATAATTTTACCCCCGGATCTCATTTTAGATGAGACTACGGGGCAAGATTAATTGCTAGGACCTGAAAGATAAAATGATAAATTATTCTCGTAGTTAGTACATCGAACTCGAGCACGTGTTTTTGATACACTTACACATGAGTGAATAGGACGTTTAGGGTTTATTAGTACTATAAAAATCTCGGGACTCGACGAGAATAGTTCGAGTAGAAAAATAAACTGATCCCTTCGTGAGATAGAGCCTCTATCAAAGGGATCAGATAATGACGATTGATCTTGTTCTCGAAGATCAACCCTGCGCGCTTTCTTTTTGAAGGCGCGTTTTATATTCTTCAAGCTCCGGCTCATTTGCCAGTACAAAATGTCCCGGTACAATTTCTGTCCATGTGGGCGCATGCACGGAGTAATCATGCACATTGGGGTCGTAGACGTCGAGGACCTTCGCTTTTTCGCGCCGTGGATCGGGCTGCGGTACAGCAGAAAGCAGAGCGCGGGTGTAGGGGTGTAGCGCATGTTGGAAGAGCTGCTCGCCTTGCGCAAGCTCAACAATCTGCCCTTTGTGTATGACGGCGATGCGATCGCATATAAAGCGCATGACACTCAAATCATGAGAGATGAACAGATAGGTAAGATGACGTTCTTTTTGAAGAACGGACAAAAGGTTTAATACCTGAGCGCGGATGGAAACGTCCAGTGCTGAAATCGGTTCATCTGCGATGACGAATTCTGGGTCCATGATCAAGCTTCGCGCCACGCCAATACGTTGCCGCTGTCCTCCTGAGAACTCATGTGGAAAGCGACTGGCAAATTCGGGCAGTAATCCGACATCTGTCAGGGCCTTTGCAACGAGCTCCTGTCTCTGCGCTTTGCTCAAGTCTTTTTTGATGTTCATCAGCCCTTCTGCCACGATGTAGTCGACTTTAGCGCGTTCATTGAGTGAAGCCATCGGATCTTGAAAGATCATCTGAATTTGCTGAGTCACCATGCGGTCGAGCTCTCGCGAAATGTTTCCGCTGATTTTCTCACCTTTAAAAAATATTTCGCCACTGCTGGTCGGATTGATGCGAATAATAGCCCGGCCAATGGTCGTTTTTCCACTGCCCGACTCCCCGACAAGCCCGAAGGTTTCGCCTCGCATAATATCAAACGACACATTACGTACTGCGGTAAATCGGTTTTTCCCGCGACCGAAAGTGACGCTGACATCACGCAGACTGCAAATCGGTGTATTCATGTCTTTCATACCTGCTCACCTCCCGGTTTTAAGTTGCCGATGGCTTTTATTGCAGGCGGTGGCTCCACCTTGGGTGCCCTTGGGTCCAGCAGCCACGTGCGCGCTTTATGCGTTGGGGAGACCTCAAAATACGGCGGCCTATGTAAAAAGTCGATGGCAAGAGCGTAAGGATTGCGCGGAGCAAAGGCGTCGCCTCGCACTTTGAAGAACAGATTGGGCGGCGTGCCCGCAATGGCAAATAGATCTTCGTCCTTTTTCCCGAGCTGTGGCAAGGAAGAGAGCAGCGCCCATGTATATGGATGCTGCGGATTGTAAAAGACCTCCTCGCAGGTGCCTATTTCGACAATGTCGCCGGAATACATCACGGCAATGCGATCTGCTACGTTCGCCACGACACCTAAGTCATGGGTAATGTATATCGTTGTGAGATGATGCTTTTGTTTTAGGTCTTTGATCAAATCCAAAATCTGCGCCTGAATAGTGACATCCAGCGCGGTGGTCGGCTCGTCACAGATGAGTACGCGAGGACTGCAAGCCATCGCCATGGCGATGACAACGCGCTGGCGCATCCCGCCAGAAAACTGATGCGGATATTGGCGGATACGCACTTGTGGCTCTCGGATACCGACATCTCTTAATAGCTCCACCGCCTTTGCCTGTGCAAGGGCGCCGCTAAGTCCCTGATGGAGGTTTAGGGCCTCACAGAGTTGAGAGCCGATGGTTTTAAGTGGATTGAGAGAGGTCATGGGGTCTTGCATGACCATCGCAATGTGATTGCCTCGCACGCGAAGCCAGTCTTTTTCGGTCTTAAATTGGGCAAGGTTTATGCCCTCTGGCTCCTCGGGCAACCCATAGTACATGATGGTTCCCTCATCGATCCATCCGTTGTTATCTAGAAGCCCATTTAGATTTTTAACAAAAACCGATTTTCCGCTACCCGATTCGCCGACAATAGCTAGACTCTCGCCTTTTAAGACATCCAGCGAAATGCCGCGCAGCGCATGTAGCACCTGTCCGCGAAGTGAGAACTTTACGTGCAGGTCATTTATCGATAAAATCCGATTGTTTTCCATGTCGCCCTCCTACACGTGATTTCTCGGGTCGGCTGCATCGGAAAAAGCATTTCCGATCAGATAGAATGAAATCGTGACAATCGACAGCACCGCAGCCGGTGCGATCAGCTGGAAATGAAGGCTCGGAACCGTTACGATCTTTCGTCCTTCGTTGATCAAGTTACCTAGCGAGGGGATCGTAATGGGAAGACCGAGTCCGACATAAGTCAAGAAGACTTCATTGCCGATAGCCATCGGAATCGACAGAGCCATTCGCAGCATGATCACTGAAACCATATGCGGCAGCAGATTTTTCAGAATAATGCGCCGTGTAGGTGTGCCAAGACATCGCGAAGCGAGATTGTAATCGCGGTCGCGAATGATCACGACCTGATTGCGAATGAAGCGGGCAAGGGCGAGCCAACCGGTTGCCGCCATGGCAACAATCATGGTATTCATGCCCGGCCGCATGATATAGGAAATCAAGATCAAGATAATCGTCTGGGGAACGTTACTTAATACGTTATATAGTTCGGTAAACAGGAAGTCGAGTTTTCTCACGTATCCCCACAGTAGCCCCATCACGATGCCGATCACGGCATCTGCAAAGGCGACTACAAAGCCGATATATAATGAGGTCCGCGCCCCAAACCAAATGCGGCTCCACAGGTCCTGCCCAATGGCATTTGTCCCTAGCCAGTACTTACCGCTAGGAGGCACGTTGCTATCGGGCACTCCGGTTATCTCATTGTCGTTGATGCGATTGGCATCGCGCTGCCCAGGGATATAGGGCTGTACAGAGGTAAAGGCGACAATCAAGACGAGTAGGCAGAGGAGAAACACCGGGAATTTCTGCCGAAAGAACATGCGAAGCGTGCTGCCCCAGTAAGAGTAGTCGGAATACCCGCCTTTTTCCGCCTGCGCCTTGTCAAAGGCCACGCGAGAGAAGGCTTCGGGTGAGAGCATCTGCATCTGCTCTTCACTCAGCTCGTCGATGTCTTTGAGCTCTTCAGGTGTCTGGGCCGTTTCCTGCATCTTGCGGATGGTCTCAAGCGCCTGTTCTGTATATTCACTCACATTGTTTGCGAGCTTTTCCGTTCGTCTGTCTCGTATGCTCTTCATTATCTTGTCCTCGTCTTCGCTGTCAGGCTGATGCGCGGGTCGACCAAGACCATCAGAAGATCTCCGAGTAATAGACCCAGAATACTGACCGCGGCAAACAATATCACAAGTGCTTGTACCATGGTGTTGTCCTGTCGTTTAATGACATCCACTAACAGGCCGCCCATTCCCGGGATGGAATAGAGCGACTCCACATAGATGGATCCGGAAAGTGTGGCCAGAATGGATGCGGGAATTAGCTGCACGAGCGGCACCACAGCATTTCGAAAGACGTGGCGGTACCAGATGAATTTAGAAGGGACGCCCTTTGCCTTAGCGAGCTTGATATAGTCTCTGTTTTGCTCGTCAACCATGTATCTGCGAAGCCATAGTCCATACGTTGCAATCGTCGGCAGAGCCAATGTCGCAATGGGAAGGATCCATGTCCTCGGGTTTGACGAACTGTAGAGCAGGGGAATGCGAAACAGCGAGGTGAAGACAAGCTGGATCACAAGGTAGATGACGGCAAGTGGCACGGACTGCATAATGACAATGTACGCTGTGCCGATACCGGCGATCCACTTTCCTTTGCTGCGGGCCATTAAGATCCCAAGGCCAAAGCCCAGAGGAAGGCCGATTAACATGGCGATTCCTCCGAAGGTCAGCGAGAGTGGCGCTTTGTCTGCGACAATTTTTGCTATGGGATAATTGACGCGATAGCGATATGAGACGCCCAAATCACCTCGGACAAAATCCTTGATAAAGCGCGTCAGCTGGGTCGGAATGGGATCCAGCAAGCCCATGTTTTGAAGTGCGTTTTGAACCGCTTCGGGTGTCATATTATCGTAATCGTTAAAATAGCCTTCCACCGGCATCTGCCGGAGCATGACAAAGACAATGACGACGATGATAAACAGCGTGATCACCGAACGAAGCAGTCGTTTTACTAAGTAACCAAGCATAGATGCGAAATCCTTTCTCTGGATTTGTACGGCGACAACATTTCGGCTGCATATTTCATCCGAGAAGAACACGAGGATTGCGAAACAAGCTTCTTATGTAAAGATGCCCGCCCGGCCCTTTTAGGCTCTGGGCGGGCCATTACAGTCAAATACCGCAATAACTCTCCACGTCAAAACGGCAGCTACTGCATCTTATTGCATTTGCTCTTTCCACTCGGCATAGGCGTTGTTAAATTCTTCCGCCGTAATCGGCTCATCGAGCAGCTTCACGCCTTTTAAGCGTCTGGAATGACCGGAAAGAGGTGAGTAGGCCAGATCAAAAGTGTTGATGCGGCGCACCATATAGTTGTACGTGTCGCATGAAAAAGGAACGACCAGTGCGTGATTGATCAAAAACGCCTCGGCCTCAGCAAGGGCAAGATATCTGGCTTCAGTATCCAACATTGCCTTGGCTTCTTCACACATCTTGTAGTATTCTTCTCTGATTTTGACGGTCTCGGCCGCCTCTGACTTGTCAAGGAAGGTCCAGTTGTTGCCCACGGCAAAAGCCACCTGCCAACCGGCGGGGTCTGCTATGGAGTTACTGTTGTTGAGTCGCATGAAGCAGTAGTTGCCGGTTCGGCGCACACTGTCGAGGAAGCCAGAAGATGGACCGACCTCGATGATGCACTCGATATAATCAGCGCCGAGTAGATCCGTCAATTGCTGCGTGACAACGGCCACCTCTTTGTCCCAGTCCGTCGTTCCCGGGTTATAGGGCATCAGGACTTTGATCGGGAAGGTGGCACCGGCCGCCTCCAGTTCACGCATCGCCTGCTCTTTATAGGCAAGCGCTTTTTCCGCATCGGGGAAGGTGCGCGCTGTGATCTCGCCTAGGCTTCCCATGTGAACAAAGTCGACATCGTTGTGTGAGAAGGACATCGCGGGTGTGATGGTGTTACTGACAAAGATCTCCGGATTATAGGGATCCATAGCTGACTTTGCTCGCAGTTTATCGAGTCCCCAGTACAGTGATTGTCGGAACGCTTCATTGTTGACAGCGAGTTTCCAGTTATCGGGCTGATAGATCTCGTCAAAGTTGGGGTCATAGTTAAAGCCGTAGTAGTACATATAGGTAATGTCGGCCGGACTCGGCGTGACAATGTCCTTTGTGTCTTCTCTTTGTAGCCAGTCTGAGAGAATCGAGGTGGTGATATCCGCTTCGTCCACTTCGCCTCGTAAGAACATCGCCGGTGCCAGCGTTTCGGCCTCGGAGTTGTAGATCTCTACGAATTTATCCAAGAACACATTGTCTTTATCCCAATAATGCGGATTCTTTATGTACACGCGTTCTTCCTGCGGTGCAAATTTGCTCAAATAGAAAGCGCCGCAGAAATACATGGTTTCGTTGTCGACGGCAAAGCCCGCACCCAGCTCTTCGAGTTGAGGAGCGTACGCCGGATAATGGCCGTTTCGCGCGAGGGAGTGGATAAAATACGGGACAGGTTTTTCAAGAGTATACTCCAGGGTCAGATCATCAAGGGCCTTGATGCCCACAAGAGAAAAGTCGGTGATGTCTCCGGAGACATACGCAGTGGCATTTTGAACCATATCCTGCCAGACTCTTGTGTTCGCCCCGCTGTTTGCTGGATTCAAGGCATACTCGCCGGCGGCAACCCAGTCATTGGCGGTGAGATCTCCGACCACTTCACCGGTGTTGTTGACCCATTTGATTCCTGGCTTGACTTTAAAGGTCCATACGATAAAGTCATCGTTGACTTCGTAGCTTTCCGCCAACGCCATGTTGATGTTTGCATACTTGTCATACTCGACCAGCGCATCAATTAAGTTTTCGGCTACTCTGGTGTCGTTGACAGTGCCTGAGGTCAGATAATTCAGGGTGGTCGCTTCGCCGGAATACACCCTGCGATAAACGGCTTCCCCTTCCTCGCTTGCGCCGCACGATACAAGCAGCGTAAAGAACAGCGCAAAGACAAGAAGATAGATGAGTGATTTTTTATACAACCTTTTCCCCCTTTTAAATGTCGAATGGATCGAGCATCATTTTATGATTGTATTTGTTGACGGTGGATGGAGTGATGTCGTACGTGGTCACTACTGTGAACGGCTCTTCTTGACAATTGATA
>DUVM01000186.1 GCA_012841045.1 Tissierellia bacterium
GACCTACGAATATGGATACCGGCTGCTTTCACCCTTCTTTGGATTCTCTGCCGGCTGGATGTTCCTGATCAGCAAGCTCTCCGCGGCGGGAGTAGTGGCCATTGGCTTCGGCAGTTATTCCCACCCGTTGCTACCGGCCGTGCCCCCCCAGCTCATCTCGGTGGGGGCGGTGATCATCCTAACGGTAGTCAACCTATTTGGCATAAAGAAAGCGGGAGTGCTTAACCTGGTGATCGTGTCCTTCACCTTGCTCTCTCTGTTGTATCTTGTATTCAGCGGGATCCCGGCAGTGGAGACAAGCAACTTCTCACCCTTTTCCCCGTTTGGTGCCTCTGGCATCGTGGAGGCTGCCGCCTTGCTCTTTTTCGCCTTTACGGGGTATGCCCGGATCGCTACCCTCGCGGAGGAAGTACACCGGCCAGAGAAGACCATCCCGAGTGCGGTGATTATCACCATCCTGTCCGCCACCCTGCTCTACACGGCGGTTTCGGTGGTGTCTATCGGCGTGGTGGGAGCTGCAAAGATGGCTACCGGCACTTCTCCCTTGCAGGCAGTGGCCAACACGCTGACTACTCCCGCGATAGGAGTAATCGTGTCCATTGGTGCCTCCACGGCCATGCTGGGGGTGTTGTTGAGCCAGATACTGGGCATCAGCCGGATGATGCTGGCCATGGGCAGGAGAAAAGATCTTCCTCCCTTCTTTGAAAAAGTACACGGCCGTTACAAGGTTCCCCACCTGGGAATTATCTTTACCGGCCTGCTTATCTTGCTGCTCACCCTCACCGGTTCATTTGAATTCATCGTGCGGGCCGCGTCGTTCACCATCCTGCTCTACTACAGCATCACCAATATTGCCGCGCTGCGGCAACCGAGAACTGAACAACGTTACGGTAGAGTTATCCCGGTCCTTGGATTGATTGGCTGTTTGACCATGTCGGTGTCGTTACCCATGAATGTCATCTTGACGGGAGCAGGGCTGCTCCTTGCAGGCTTCCTATTACGGCTCCTGTTCCACCGGGCATGGAAGTAAACCCATTACTTCAACTTCAAGGTCATGGAGTTGAGGGCGACCACGATGGTGCTGATCGACATCAAGACGGCTCCCGCGGCGGGGCTTAGTATGATACCAACCGGTGCGAGTACACCGGCGGCAAGGGGAAGGGCCACTATGTTGTACCCCGCTCCCCACCATAGGTTCTGAACCATCTTATGGGTGGTGTTTCTTGAAAGTGTAAAGAAATGCAGGATATCCGAGGGGTTACTCTTTACCAGCACCACGTCAGCAGAATCAATAGCAACATCCGTGCCGGCCCCAATTGCCACGCCAATATCTGCTCGAGCCAATGCCGGAGCATCATTTACCCCATCGCCTACCATCATTACCTTTTCCCCATCCTGTTGGAACGATTGAATGATTTTCTCTTTGTCCCCGGGAAGTAAACTGGCATGTACCTCGGGAATACCTACCCGCTCGGCCACGTTACGGGCATACCCCTCGTTATCCCCCGTGAGCATGACGGGGGTAATTCGCCGCTGCTTCAACCCATCCACCGTGGCATTGGCCTCCGGCTTTATC
>DUVM01000009.1 GCA_012841045.1 Tissierellia bacterium
TGACAATGACACCCTGTCTTTGTTTCATCATCGTCCGCGTCAGAGCCTGGATGCCGTTAAAGGCGCCCTTTAAATTGACGTCGATCACGCGATCAAAGGCTTCTTCTTTCATTCGAAGGATCAATTGATCTTCTGTGATTCCTGCATTATTAATCAGCGCGTCCACTCTGCCATACACTTCGAGCACTTGCCTGACGACCTCTTGAAAGGCCTGAGCGTCAGAGACGTCACAGTAATATGCCGACGCTTCACTCAAGGCGCAAACGGCCTCTAAAGTCTCCTCTGCCGCCTGAGAGGGACGGCTCTGTACAAGCGCCAGCGCAAAGCCCTCTTTTGCCAATTGCAGTGCAATCTCACGCCCGATGCCTCGACTGGCTCCGGTAACAAGAGCGACCTTACGCTCCACGACTGAGTCCTCTGAGTGTATGGTGCAGACTCTCGACATCCTCGACGTGGAAGATGTTGACATTCGGGGAGATGCGCTGGATCATCCCGCTGAGGGTTTTCCCTGCACCGCATTCGACAAATGTATCAACGCCATCAGCGATCATGTTTTCAATGGTCTTCTGCCAATACACCGGAGACGTCATCTGCTTTTTAAGGGTCTCTAAGCTATCTTCTTCATACGGCTGCGCCGTGGCATTGGCGTAGACAGGAAGCGTCGGCTTTCTCAGCGTAAAGCGGCTCAGGATTGATGAAAAGATATCCGACGCCTTTTGCATGATTGGCGAGTGAAACGCCCCGCTGACTTTTAGAGGAACGGATCGGACGCCTTTTTCGCGCAATGCTCTTGATAGGCGTCGAAGTTCTCCTTTTTCCCCTGCGACAACCACCTGCCCGGGACAATTGTAATTGACGACATATACTTCCTCAGAAAATTCTGTGAGAAAGTTCTCTTCTTCCACAGGAAGTCCTACGACCGCCAGCATTGAGGTGGGGCTCGCTTCTCCAGCTTCTTGCATCAGCTCCCCTCGTTTTTCTACGAGACGGAAACTCTCTTTTGTGCCCAGCGTCTGGGCACTTGTGAGCGCAGCGTATTCCCCCAGCGAAAATCCAGCGGTGACATCAGGGGCAAAGCCATAGTGTTCTAGAGACTTGGCTGCTGCCAGACTGACGACATGGAGGCAGGGCTGCGTGTTTTTCGTCTGAGCAAGTTCCTGCGCACTGCCCTCAAAGCACTGCTTCATGGTGCCTGGGCGCAGGGACTCCATCTCCTCAAATGTCGCCTTTGCGCTGCGGAGGTGTTTGTATAAATCGGCTCCCATACCGGGATACTGCGCTCCCTGGCCGGGATAGACCCATGCTGTTTTACCCATGATGATCTCCTAACAGTTCTGCGGCTTCACGGTAAATCTCTTCTATCATCTCACGGGCGGTCTGTTCTTTGGCAACGAGACCACAGGACTGACCGGCGAGAAAAGAGCCGGTCTGCTCATCGCCTTCGACGGCTGCTCTGAAAAGAGAGCCTCTCGCCTGCTCCTCTAAAATAGCATCGTCGATCAACGCTTCGTTTCGATAGTACTCACGAGAGAAAGCCGTCTTGAGGCTGCGCACGGGATGGCCTGCGCGTCTAGCTGTCACGATCGTTGAGATGTCCTTGGCCGCGAGAACTTTTGCTTTATAATTTGGATGAATGGAGCATTCTTTTGCGACGAGAAAACGCGTCCCCATCTGAATTCCACTGGCTCCCAGCATCACCGCGGCAGCAAATCCTCTGCCATCAGCGATCCCACCGGCGGCAATGACGGGAATCTTGACGTGGTCCACTACTTGAGGAATCAAGGCCATGGTCCCGATCTCTCCGATATGCCCACCGGCCTCTGTCCCTTCAGCAATCACAGCATCTGCTCCCGCTCGCTCCATCAAACGCGCAAACGCCACAGAAGCGACGACGGGAATCACCTTGATACCGGCTTGCTTCCATGCCTTCATGAATTGAGCAGGATTTCCCGCCCCGGTCGAGACCACGGGAATCTTCTCCTCGATCACCACTTCGGCTACTTGAGAAGCATAGGGACTCAGCAACATGATGTTGACGCCAAAGGGCTTGTCGGTCAACTCTCTGGCCATGCGAATCTGCTCGCGGAGATAGTTCTTATCGGCAGACATGGCAGAAATAAAACCGAGGCCCCCGGCTTCGCTGACCGCTGCGGCAAGCTTTGCATCGGCCACCCAAGCCATTCCCCCCTGGAAAATGGGGTAGCGGATGCCCAGGAGCTCCGTGACGTTGCGAGGAATCATTTTGCTTGTTTTTCCAAGAACTCGTAGAAGGCTCCCACGCTCAGAAGCGGCTCTTCAATGGTCAACTCCACACCCATCTCGTCTTCAAAATCCATGACGAGTTCAGCGATCTCCAGAGAATCGATGCCGAGCTCTTCAAAGGTGCTCTCTGCCTGAACGTCTTCCAATTCTTTTCCAAGATGATTGGCGATCATCTCACGTACTTTTTCTAATGTCATATCCATTTCCTTTCTAAAATATGCCTGCCGGTTTGCAAGACCACTCGGCTGGCCATGTATTTCAAAAGAACTCGTCGAGGACAAATTCTCTATACGTTTTGGAAGGTAAGTCCGGCAAAAGAGCCTGAAGCACCTTGAAATAAAAAAGGAACATGGCTTCCCTTCCACTAGAGATACACATGAGGATGCCCCAATTTCCCAAATTAGTTAATATTATTTACGTAATAGTTATCAAGATTCATCGTTTATCTGTTTTCAAGTGCAACTATCTCTTGTTGAGGAATGAAGCTGAGAAGCTCTTGGAACAAAGCCAATGAGAGCGAAACAAGAGACTTTAGATTTCGTAAACAAATAAAGCCCACAGCTTCAAAGAGGCTATGGACTTTATCCATTCATAAGTCAAGAAGTACGATCCCTATTTCGAAACTAAGAATGATCATTAATGATTTTTGCTGGCCCTCAGTCTCAGCCTTCTATCAAGGAGAACAGATGCTCCGAGGAGAAGAACGCTAGACCCCATCCAGGCAAACAGCAATGTATCATCTCCGGTGTCAGGTAGCGTTTCCTTTGGCGTTTTGTCATCAGGCTTCGGTGTACTGCCGGAACCGGGAGTATCACCAGAACCTGGTGTGTCGCCAGAATCGGGTGGTTTGCTCACTTTCTTATTTACCATAACGATCGTGTGGGGATTTTCGTCTTTGCCTTCTATCACAAGTGCCTCACCATTTTCGATGACAACCTTGCCTTCTTTGTCGACAAAGAACACGATGTCTTCATGTTTCTCATAACCGTCTGGCGCCGTTATCTCACTGTATGTGTAGCAGATGCCTTCTGAGATCACAACCGTCTTTGGAAATTCCGGCGCGCCAGATGCTTTCACGAGATAATCTGGATATCCGGGCCAGCCGAACTGCAGCGTGGCACCGGCTTGCTCTACATCAGGTGCATCTTCTGCTACCTTACTGAGAATGATCGGCAATTCTCTGTGATTGAGAAAGGCCAATCGACGAGAATCCATCTCTTCCCAGGGATTCACATCTCCATCAGGCCGTACAAAGAAACGTCCAAGATCATCCATCATACACTCGAAGATACTAACCCCCCACAAGCGGTAACCGGGAGGATCTGTCTTCTGAATAAAGCGATACACCTTGCCTTGCTCTAAATCAATCGAATTGGCTCCCGCTATCGTTGTGAATTCCACGACCGTACTGAGATCATCTTTGTCATAGTATTCAATCTTGGCTCCGGCTAGCGCTTCGCCTGTCAGCCTGCGCTCCGATATCACCTGCACTTGATAGGTGTCTGAAGGAGGCGATTCTCGCTTATTCACAAGCGTGATACGCGGAGGCAGATTATAGCCAGAAGCTTTATTTTGAACGTTTGCCTCACCACTGATAATCTTGATTTGACCTTCATGATCGACTTGGAATATAACGTCTGCACACTTTACGTATCCCGGAGGGACGATGTTTTCTCTCAACGTATACGGCATGCCCTCCGTGATCATGATCACATTTTCAAATTCCGGAGTGCCCGAAGTCGCTTTGAACACTGAGTCCATTGCGGGTCCCAAGATCTCCAGTTCGGCTTCTTCTAGCAGCGTTTCTGGATCTTGTTCTCCAGATTTTGAAACGAGAATCGGATGCTTTTTATAGTGATAGAAGTACACATCCCCATCTGATTCCTCCCATTGACCACTGCCATCCCCTAGGTTTTTCTCTTCAAGCTTTCCCTCATCGTTGATTCTCAAGGAATACGGTCCAGGCCCACCTAAGAAAAACCCGTCCGGCACTTTGGTTTCTTCCACAGTCACTACCTGACCATAGGGAACGTCAAATCGAATAAAACCATTGGCCATGGTCGTTTGAGAGTAGGAATCTGGAGGAGGATTGGAGTATGTGACCGTCATTTCTGCATGTGCCAAATAATCATTGTCCGCGGGGCGATAAGCACTCGCAAAGACTTTTATATTCCAACCTTCGTAGACTGCGACCAGTGTCATGTCCGCCGTAACTGGCGTTGAAAAATCCCACGCAGTCGCATCGCCCTCTTTGCGCCACTCAACAAAATCATACCCCGTCTTTTGAGGGTCTGCAGGTTCCGTCGCGGTTCCATTTTTCGGAAATGTCTGTGCGTCAACAGCTGTTGCGCCTTGTGAGTCAAAGGTCACCGTGACATTCTCGCCAGGCGCCGCAAGTGACGGCGTCAGTTTCCCAGCGACAAATACAGTGACAACTGCTAATGCGATCAGGATAATTCGAAGAATTCGTTTCTTTTTATCCAATGTGTCGTCTCCTTTATTTACTGTTTCTCCTTTAAGAATGTAGCTAAAATGTCCACCCAACGAGTATATGTATACATTGTGTTTTGTGTCGATACACGAGTTTCACTTCCCGATATGTCACTGAATGACTCTCAAGCAGTGGACATTCAGATGCCTACTTTATAAGCCGGAAATGACCAATGAGAGGCAGTTCTTTTGCTTTCCCGTTTACCACGTTAATAATTCCGATAATAGCTAGGACAGTAAAGGGAATCCACATCAATTGAACAATTCTCAACAGGAAAAACAGTCGCCATGAAATAGCCAATAGGACCGAGCTAAGTATAGAGTAGGCAATACCAAACGCAACGCCTGCCAACAGAAGAATCAACCCCTGATTAGAATGGAAACGAGCAAATTTTGATTCCTTGGCAGCAAGGAGCGGGACCAGTACCAAGAAACCTAAATAGGAAAGAACCGTAATCCCTTTGTTTCGCTCAATGTCTTCCTGAGTGTATTCTGTCGTCTGATCCTTCGTGTCCATCATCTTTTGAAATGTTTCCGCTGCGCCGCTTGAGGATGTTGCAGCCGTAGTCACCGGACGCTCTCTTTCTTGAGTGATCTTCACGCCACAACCGGGACAGAACATCGCCCCTGTGTCTAGTTGGCTTCCACATTGGGAACAGGTAGCCATTGAGTCCACCTCGCTTTCTTTCATTTACATGGTATCTGTCCTAGATAATTCTTCTTTTCCATAGTATGAGCGTACAGTTTCTTACAAATTTTTCATAGCTGCCTTTTCGGGTAGGTTTTCTCTTGAAATCCCACAAAATGCGCATTCTTTCTGTCTCTATCTTAGGAGTATCGTCGTGCATTAGAGCCTTTGATTGATTAAAAATGGCCACCAGAAAAACTGATGGCCATCCATTCAATCATGTTGAGATAATAAAGTTTTTGTCACGACTGCCCTAGTGATTCTTGCGAGCTTTTGTCTTTGGCATGGTAACAAACATAACGCTTGCCCCGAGGAGAAGGAGAACAGCGCCCCACATACCCAGTGATGTCATCCCTCCACCGGTGTCCGGAAGCTTTTTCGGAGGTGTGTCACCAGGTGTTGGTTTTTCACTCAGCTTCTTGTTCACCATCACAATTGTGGGATGCTCACCCGGTATAATCACGGCTTCTCCGCTTTCCACGACCACTTTTCCGTCTTCATCTAAATGGAAGACGATGTCTTCATGTTTCTCGTAGCCTTTGGGTGCTTTTTCCTCGCTGTACGTGTAACTGACTCCCTCCACGACAGGAAATTGTTTCGGGAAGTCCGGTGCCCCAGATTCTCCGACGAACATGTCTGGAAGACCCGAAGGCCAATTCAGTTTCAATGTAGCACCGCTCTGCTCGACATCTGGCGCATCCTCTGCCACCTTGCTCAGATAGATGAGAAACTCCTTGACATGGCTAAAGATCACGTGTTTGGGATCTGTCTTCACCCATGGGTTTTCATCTCCGGTAGGTCGCACCAAGAAGTCATCTTTGTCATCCATCATACACTCGAACGAAGCATACCCCCACAACTTAAAGCCCGTCGGTGCTGTTGTTTCTGTAAAACGATAGACTTTTCCTTTTTGCAACTGAACAGGAAATGGTCCGGCAATGGTTGTGAGATCCATCTTGAAGCCGGGATCTGCCACATCAATATACTCCACCTTGGCTCCAGCTAAGTTTTCGCCTGTCAGCTTTCGCTGCGCCATGACTTGTATCTCATAGAGCTCCGGGGGAGGTACCTCTTTCTCATTCGTCAACAGAATACCGGCTGGAATATCCTCCGATGGGATTGACTTGATCGCTTTGGCATCGCCGCTATCGATCACAACTTCACCATTTCCGTCCACATGGAATACGATGTCCCCACCCTTCACGTATCCTGCAGGCGCCACGTTCTCTCTGATGACATATGACATTGCTTCCGCAACGAGTATATCTTTTTGGAATTCCGGTGTGCCAGAAGTCTCTTTAAACACGGTATCCGATGCCGGCCCGGAAACCTCGATCTCAGCCCCGGCTAAGGGCTCTGTTGGATTGTCTTCTCCCACTTTTACTAAGTAGATCGGCCAGTCCTTATAGTGATAAAACGTAACAAGAGGATCGCTTACCTCCCATGTAGCTGAGCCATCTGCTAGGTTTTTCGTCTCGATCTCCTCTTCGTCATTGACTCTTATGGCATAAGGGCCAGGACCGCCTAGGTAGAACCCAGGTGGAAGCACTGTTTCCTCTGCAGTCACTTCTTCTCCATATTTGAGATCGAGGAACACTTTCCCCCCTATGGGTGTCGTGTAGACTGTCGTCGTAGCAGGAGGTCCAGGATTTGTCACGGTAAACTTCACGTTAGTAAATCCCTCACCGGTGGCAGGTCGGTATGCATAGAGCACATAGGGATATGCCTTCTCCATATAATAGGCGGTCAATGTCATGCTGTTATTGACCACATTGGAAAAATCCCAATGCTCGGGTGGATCCGGATCTAACCTGAACCAACCGACAAATTCATATCCTAATTTTTTTGGCTCATCTGGCTCTGTCGCTGCAGTCCCCTTGTCAATCACCTGAGGTGGCGGGGCGGGAGTTCCTCCGTCTGCATCAAATGTGATGATCACTTTCGTCGGATCAGGTTCCCATTTCGCTTTTAATGTCATGTCATCATTGACAATCTGTGAAAAATCATAGAGATCTGCCCCTAAGTACCATCCCTGGAAGATAAACCCTGCTTTCGTCGGGTCCTCTGGTTCTTTTACAGGGTGGCCCTTCACAAATCTATGCGGCGGTTCCTCGCTGCCGCCATCCGAGTCAAAGGTCACCGTGACATACTCATAAAAATCTAGGGGTAAACTGAATTGAACCGAATGGCCATAAGGTGGAGAACTCTTCTCCAGCTCAGTGCCTTCAAGCGTAATCTTCACATCGTCAGAAAAACTATATCCGTCTTTGAGCTCCAGGTGACCTCGCCAATTATAGAGTTCAGCCTTAAAGACATAATCAGGTTCTAAAGCATTGCCACCATGAGAATGGTAGAAGTTCCTGCTAAATGATTTGTATCCTTCTGGCATATCCGGATTGGTAGTGAGTGTCACATCCACATCACCAACCTTAACTCCTACTGCCGGCGTTGCTCCTTTCCACTCGATGATCACCTCATTGATTATCACGTCCTCTGCATAGGCAGGGATCGCAAACAAAATAGCTGCTCCAAGGGTGATGATGAAAGATAGCAGGAGAAACTGAATGATTCTTGCTCTCTTCTTGTAATCCAAGATTCTTTCCTCTCTTTCCTGTTGTTTTCATTACGAGCCGGTGATGCATCCGATACAAACAGTTTGTGGATAATCTCTTATTTTTTCAGATTCGACTCTTTTGTTATGACATAGAGTGAAAGTCGTTTTCGTATTTCGATAGCGCATCTAGCTGATACTTTTTCATGGATTCCTTGAAA
>DUVM01000056.1 GCA_012841045.1 Tissierellia bacterium
CATCATCAGAGATCAAGAAGCGCTGATGGAGCGAATCAAGACAACCGAAACGCAGCTATCCCATGAACGCTCACAGAACCACAGTGCCTATGAGCAGGAAACGCAGCGCTATCAAAGCGAAAGAAAAGAACAACTAAAGCGCGAGATTGCCCTTCTCAAACAAAAGAGAAAAGAACGGCTGATCAGTGAAAAGGCCTTTGCCAACGAAAAGAAGATGGCAAAGCTCGCCTCTCGCGACGACATTCACGCCAGGGTAAACTCCCATCCGGTGAAACTTCTTGAAGAAGAACTCCGAAACCTTCGCCATCGGCTAAAAACCGATAAGCGATTGGCGCTCAAAGTCTTAGAGAGCGATATCTCCGACGTCCGCAGAAAAACGCCCGTGGAAACGCAGGAGCGCATTCCTTGGCGAAGCTTTGTCTCCATCCCGCTTCCAGGTGTGGGCCAGCTTCTAAACGGACAGTGGCAAAAAGGCATCCTCTTTCTCTTCGCTTCTCTTTTCATTTATCTTGTCGCCATTCCCTATTCTCTGGGGTATGGCAACTATCAAGGCACAGGTCTTAGCGGACTGGTGACGCTTGCTGAAGGCGGCGCGAGACTCCATCGCTCGATCATCTTCATGGTAGAAGGGATCATCGCCATCTTCCTGTTGATTTTCACCGCCGCGTTGATTCTCATCTCCTTTCGAGATGTGTATACGACGGAGAAAAAGAAGATGCAAGGAATCCGACCCTTTACGTGGTTTGAGAGTCGACAGACGATGGAAGAAAAGGGATTCCCCTATCTCGTATCGCTACCGGCGCTGATCGTCATCGTCTTTATCGTCCTTGTGCCGATTATGACGACCATTCTTATTTCCTTTACCAATATGGATCCGCAACACCAATCGAAATTCACCTGGATCGGTCTTGCCAACTACAAATTGATCGCTTTAGGGCAGGGCATTGCCGGAAGCGCTTTCTGGCTTATCCTGGGCTGGACCCTCATATGGACAGTGGGCGCCACGACCTTAGCAATCGCTATCGGGTTTTTCCTCAGTCTTCTTGTCAATCAGGAGAGACTCAAAGGCAAAAAGTTCTTCCGCACGGTCTTTTTACTCCCATGGGCGGTACCGGCCTTTATTACGATCATGTTCTTTTCGATCATGGTTTCTTCGACCGGACCCATCACGCAGATACTTCGCGCCCTCACCGGGCAGATCATCAATATTAAGAATTCGTCTCTTCTCACCCGCATCTTTTTGATCTTCCTTCAAGGATGGCTGGGCAGCGCCTATATCTTCCTGTTATCCACGGGAGTCCTCCAGGGCATTCCCTCCGACCTCTACGAAGCGGCTGAGATCGACGGTGCAACAAGCTGGCAGAAGACGATGCGCATCACCGTGCCTCTCATTCTCTTTCAGACGGCACCGCTTCTAGTAGGCCAGTATACCTTTAACTTCAATAATTTCTCTATCATCTTCCTGTTTAACCAAGGGGGACCGTTTAATCCCACCTTATACGGAAATCTTGCAGGAAGTACCGATATTTTGATCTCTTATATCTATAAGTTGACGATACAAAACCAGTACCAAGGCGTGGGAGCTGCGATTACGATCGTGATTTCCGTCGTATTGATGTTTATCGCCTGGCTTGGCTACCGAAACACCAAAGCCTTTAAGGAGGAAAAACTGTGAAGAAAAAGAAAGAAGGACTCTATCTTTCGGATCGTCCTCCCCTGAGTCCGCTCGGTAAAGTGCTGCTGGTGCTATCCTATGTCGTCCTTGCCATCTGGTCCATCGTCATCTTGTGGCCTCTGTCGCAGATGGTGATCTCGAGTGTCAACGGGACGCAGACAAAAAACATCACGATGGGCAGACGATTTGCCTTCTCGCTCAAGCACTTTGAATATCTGTTCAATGAGACGAATTTCCTTCTGTGGGTGCGAAACACCCTGTTCATTGCCGTAGCGACGGCACTTCTGACGCTGGTGATCGTTAGCTTCACCGGATTTGCCTATTCCCGCTATCGCTTTAAAGGCAGAAGGATGAGCCTGCTCGCGATCATGCTGATTCAGACGATCCCGACATTTGCCGGCATCACGGCCTTCTACACGATGCACAGCATCATCTCCGGCTTTGCGCCTTTTTTTACCAGGCAGCTCCTGCTCATTTTTATCTACGCAGGGGGCGGCATCGCATCGAACACCTTTATTCTAAAGGGCTATATCGATTCGGTGTCGACAGAGCTTGACGACGCTGCGCGGATTGACGGGTGCTCCAACATGCAAGTGTATCGCCTCATCATCATGCCGATTGCCAGGCCCATGCTCTCCATCATCGCCCTTTGGAGCTTCATCGGCCCATTTATGGATTACATGCTCGCAGCCATCCTACTGACAAACAACGAGTCGCTGACATTGGCTCCGGGGCTGTTTACACTGATTAACGATACACGCACCATGAATCAACCGGCCTTTGCCGCCGGGGGACTTCTCACGGCGATACCGATTATTATTCTTTTCATCGCTCTACAGAACCAGCTGGTCAGTGGACTGGCGCAAGGTTCTGTGAAGGGGTAGGAGGCATTATGCAAGTCGAACTGAAAGACATCGGGAAAAAATATGAAGGCAGAGAGAACTTTACTCTCCGCCACATCGATCTACTCATCGAAGAACAGTCATTTTGTGTCATCTTGGGGCCTTCTGGCTGCGGCAAGAGCACACTTCTTCGAATGATCGCCGGGCTCAACTCCATCACGGAAGGGGAGCTGATCTTCAACGGAAAACTGATGAACAAAGTGCCTCCAAAGGACCGCGACATTGCGATGGTGTTCCAGTCCTACGCGCTCTATCCGCATATGAGTGTCTATGACAACATGGCCTTTAGCCTCTCTCTGCGAAAAGAACCCAAAGAGGTGATCCGAGAAAGAGTGCTAGAAGCAGCAGAAATCCTTCAAATTACGGAGTATCTCTATAACAAACCTTCTGACATCTCCGGAGGCCAACGGCAGCGTGTAGCCCTTGGTCGGGCGATGGTGAGAAAGCCTCGTGTCTTTCTCATGGACGAGCCCCTCTCCAACCTCGACGCCAAATTGCGAGAACATATGAGAGTGGAGCTGGTGCGTCTGCATAAAAACTTGGAAACGACCACCATCTACGTCACGCACGATCAGACCGAAGCGATGACGATGGCTGACATGATCGTACTGATGAACGACGGAAAAATCATGCAGCAAGGTACCCCGGAGGAATTTTATCACCATCCTGAGAATCTCTTTGTTGCCGGATTCATCGGCTCACCGACGATGAATATCTATCCGGGCGCCATCAAAGATGGTGCATTTCATTCATCAGGTGGTGCACTTGTCGTAGAACCTTCTGAAAAAGATGCGCAGGCGCTTGCACCTTACGAGGGAAAGGAAGTCCATATGGGCATCCGCAGCGAACGGATTTTAAGCGGCGTAGAAGAGAAGAACACTTTTCAAGCGGAGGTGGATGTCATCGAGATGCTTGGGAAGGAAAAACTCCTCAACTGCAAGCTACAAGATGGGAGCGACATTGTGATCTCTGTTCCCGGCTACTTTGAATACGCTGTCGACGAGGTGCACAACTTCCACTTTGATCTCGACGCGCTGCATTTCTTTGACTCAGAGACAACGGAGCGCATTGGTTCATAGAGTGAGATAAAAAAGAAGAGATCCGGGATGCTTTTTCCGGATCTCTTTTCATGTAACGAAGTTCTACTGACGAGCTTTGATGCTTGAGAGGATCGCCAGTACTTCAGGGTCTTCCATACGCACTTCCTGGATGCCTCTTTTTAGCCAGACGATGACTTGCAGTTGCTCCAGCTCTTGATCCTCTTCATTGGCAAACAAAACAACGAGAGGCGCACCAAAGTTCACTGCTCGATATCCTGACCAAGTGTAATTGACAAGTTCGATGGGCACGATCGCTTCTACACCGTTGAAGTGTTCCTTGGGCGTCTTCACCATCTTGTTGCCAGGCGCAAAATACTCAATCTCTACACCGGGAGACGTCAGGTCGTCTGCATCAGGCTCTCCCTTGTACATGTAGATGTCGTTTCTGGCTTCGTCCTCCCCATAGGTATCCATGGAGGGATCTGCGCCCACAACAAGCCATCCCTTCGGGATAAAAGCGCTGACGTTTCCTGCGTGAAAGACGCTACCTTCAATGTTTTCGGGCACCTCAATGGCCGGTGTTGCGATCACTTTATCTTCTTTTGCACAAGACGGCAGTAAAAGAGCCAACAGAAGAACGACCCAGATGATTATAATTTTCCGTGTTTTCATACTTCCTGTTCCTATGATAGTAATCACTCACTTTTATATTATATATCATAGATGGCTAAAAAGTCTTCCTTCGATACCAATCGTCAGATCTTTTTCTCCCACAGGTGCTATTTCGGCCGATTCAGGCGATACGCTCAGTTCATGGAGAATCCATCCGCGCTGCAATTGTCTGATATCGTGATGACAGACGTTGCAGATTCCATCAGCTGCCACGCACAGACACTTTCCGCACGAAGGACAGCAGGTCAAAGAAATATTGTCTGCGTGATGAGACTTCGTTCCCAGTGCCCTTTTAAACACTAACGCGCAGGCAAAGCGACCGGAGGGGATATACCCTTCCATCGGATGGCCTGAGCGTTCGTCAATCAGTCGATTGTTCATGTTTACAGAAAAACACATATGTAAATACTCTGAGGTCATGTCTTCTGTGTAGGATGTAAGTTGAACTTTCGGAACCTCCACCATCTCCATTTGAATGATGATTTTCTTTCTAAGCAAGTTGCGAATCAGTCGATAGTGATCTCTAAATAACGGTTCGTCCATGAAGATGCGAAGGGCTCGCCAATCTCTGTCTCTTATCGCACTTTGATACTGAGAAAACATCGAGGTCACAAATACGAGAATATGGGCTTCATGGAAGTGGGGATCTTTTTTTCTAAGCTCGTCGAAACTTCCTTTTTTTTCACATTCCTCTGGGACAGAACCGAAAATCTCTTCTATCAACGCGTCGATTCCGCGCGGACCCTTTGTTTTCTTATAAATAGATAGGGTTCCCAGAACGACAAAGACGGCAAAAACAACCAAGACTATCAACAGCACAGACACAAAGGAAGGCATCACTCACTCCTTGCTCAAACTCGAAGAATCCACAGACTGACAGGGCGGCTGCTTCTAGTACAAAACGGACAAGATAGAAATGTCTCTTGAAACTAGTATAAACTGTCTGAAGAAAAAAAAAGGGTACGAAAGGGTACACTTTTTCCGAGCGCCATGATTTTTAAGAAATTGCCGCTTTCAAAACCCCATTTTTTTGAATTCCTGTCGATTTCCCTGTACACTTTTAAAAAATAGAGTAAAATCTCCCTAGGAGGCTACACATGTCACGCACTTTTTCCCTGGGCGCCTTAAAAGGGATTGCCTTGGGGTTTGTCATCATTATTCTCAGCGGCTCCCTGCTACTGATGTTGCCCTTTTCTCACCGTGGAGAACTAAGTTATATAGACGCCCTCTTTACGGCAACCTCCGCGACCTGTGTCACGGGATTGACGGTGGTGGACACGTATCAGTCCTTCACTGTCTTTGGTCAGTTCCTGCTGATGATTATGATACAGCTGGGGGGCCTTGGCTTTTTAAGCATTGCCACGCTGATCCCTCTTCTCTTGGGGCGGCGGATCGGCCTTCGTACCCGAGCATATCTTGTCGAAGCGGTGGGAAGCCCACAGCTTGGAGGGATTGTCCGAGTCGTCAAGCGACTCCTGCTGGGCACATTCCTGATTCAGTTATTGGGAGCTTCCCTTCTGGCCATCCGATTGATTCCTCGCTTTGGCGTGCTCCGCGGAAGTTGGATGAGTCTGTTCACTTCGGTCAGTGCCTTTTGTAATGCGGGATTTGATGTCTTTGGGATCATCGAGCCGGGGACTTCATTGGTTCCCTTTCGCTCAGATCCGCTGGTCATCGGCGTCATCTCTTTTCTACTTATCATCGGAGGCCTGGGATTTATCTTATGGGATGATTTGATGCAGAAAAAACTCGACTGGCGACACTATCGGGTTCATACGAAAATTGTCCTGATCATGACGGGGCTTTTGCTTGTGTTTGGTACTCTATTCTTTCTTTACAGCGAGAAAAATGGTGTTTTGCAAGGCACATCCGGTTTTGAAGCTTTCCTGATTGCCTTTTTCCAGTCCACTACCACGAGGACAGCAGGCTTCTTTAGCGTCGGACAAGATCAATTAAGCTCAGCCGGCACTCTCTTGACGATGCTACTGATGATCATCGGTGCTTCCCCCAGTTCGACAGGAGGCGGCATTAAGACGACTACCTTTTTCGCCCTTTTATATTCAGGGATGGGCTATGCTCGTGGGAAAAATGATCTCACCGTCTTTGGAAGGCGTTTAGGTGCCTCATCAATAGAGAAAGCGCATCGCACGACCACCATGTACCTGTTTTGGATTATCTTAGGAGGGATCGGCTTCTCCCTCTTTACCACATTTGCCCTGGAGCAGAGCTTCTTTGAAATCGTCTCTGCGATAGGTACTGTCGGGCTTTCTAAGGGCATCACGTCCCTTTTGAATATTCCAGCCAAACTGACGATCATCATGCTCATGTACATCGGGCGTGTAGGATCTGTCACCCTTGCTACAGCGCTGATGGAAAAGGCCGTCGTGCCGCACACCAAAGCGCCTTCAGAAAACATTCCCATCGGTTAGGAGAACTCTATGCGATCTATTCTTGTCATCGGCTTGGGGCGCTTTGGGCGTCACCTATCTATCAAACTAGCAGAGCTCGGCAACGAGGTGCTTGTCGTCGACAGAAATGAGGAAATCGTCGACAAAATCGCTCCATATGTCACCCAGGGGCAAATTGCCGACGCGACGGACGAAGAAGCGCTGCAGGCCATGGGCGCAAGAAACTTTGACCTCTGCTTCGTATGCATCAGCGACGACTTCCAATCCTCGTTGGAAATCACCTCTCTACTGAAAGAACACGGGGCAAAGTATGTGATTGCCAAAGCAGACCGGGATCTCCATGCGAAGTTTCTTCGAAAAGTCGGGGCTGACGACATTGTCTATCCCGAGCGGGAGATGGCCAATCGTGTCGCTCTTCGATTCAGTTCTCGGGGATTCTTCGATATCTTCCCACTGGGAGAAAACCACTCCTTTGTAGAGATGAGCGTGCCCTCGCAGTGGATAGGAAAAACCATCGCTTCTTTAGACATCCGAAACAAATACCAGGTAAATGTCATTGCCTATCGAAGAGACTTGGAAATTCATCCGGTCCTCAATGCCACGCACCAGTTTGAGGAGGGTGAA